>JBBIOC010000043.1:4224-10424 GCA_037443585.1 Candidatus Omnitrophota bacterium | reverse complement strand
CCTCCTTAAAAATAATGTTCGTTTAGCCCGTTTAGCCCGTTCAACGAGCCTAACGGGCTTAATGGACTAAACGGGCATAACGAAATTAACGAATGTATCGTTTTACGAATCTAATTCCGCTTCTTCAATCAACATTATCGGAATATCGTCACGAATCGGATATCTGCGCCTACATTTAGTACAAACTATTCTATTACCCTTCAATTCCACATCTGCCTTGCAGGCTGGACAAGCTAAGATATTGAGCAGTTCTTTGTCTATCATACTGATACCTCCAGATTAAAAATAGATTAGTGCTTGAGGACAAGAGCCTAAGCCACATACTATTTGTTCCTATTCACCAAATGTAAAACCCCGCCAATTATACTAAACAAAAAAATCAAGCCGAGCCACAAGAGGCTTGTAGCGAATGCCTTCTCCTTGCCTATCCACCCCGATAAAAAATATACAAAAGCCCCTTCCCTTATCCCCAATCCATTTAAGGACGGCAACATACTTACTGCCCAGATAACTGGCATTATAAAAAATAATCTGAGCAAAGGAACCTTCGTGCCAAGGCTTATAATAAATAGATAGACCATAAATATTGAAGCGGCTTGAAGAAAGATAGAAATAAACAATGCCTTTCCAGCGAGAATCGGATGTTCTCTATAAAGATATATCACATTATAAAACCGCCTTAGCGGTTCTTCCAATCTGCCTATCTTTATTTGACTAAACAGCCCTTTAATATTTCTTGCAAGACCTTTGTTTGTCAAAAAAATTATAAACATAATAAATAAAATTGCAATTAGAAACATCATAATTAATATTTTCTTTCCAGGTAGATTTTTATTTAAGAATAAAATGGAGCAAAGGGCAATTATTATTATAGCGATAAGCCCAAAGAATCTATCCACAAATACTGCGGCAAAGGTCTCCATCTGCCTCTTTGTCCTTTTAGACGCATAATATGCCTTTGCAATATCGCCGCCAATAGCAGTAGGAAGAAAATTATTGAAAAAATAACCAATGAATATCAGGTTTACCAATTCTGACAGCGAGAGATAGAGACTTTGTGCAGCCATTATTATCTTCAGTCTATATGCCAAAATTATTGTCAAAGGGATATTTATCAAAAGCCCTGCAATTAAAATCTTTTTATTTGAACTCAAAAATATATTCAGAATCTGCGGAAGGTCTCTTCTCATTATCCAGAATAGAATCAATAATAAACCCAGGCTTATTAATAACTTTAGAAAAAAAATTATTCGATTTCGCATCTATCAAACTAACATATAATCAAACCTGCATATCCGACGACAGAACTGTAGTCACCTGTTGTTGTCCCGCTCGTTTCATACTTTATCAACTCTGCCTTTTTTGCGCCTAGATTTTTACAGATACGTATTAAGACAGAAGTTGGTGCGTTTCCGCACATTGATATATTTTGAGCCTCAACTGTTTTTTCAAGGAGCATCTCATCAAGTTTTAAAATAGCTTCTATAGCTGACCTGTCCTTTGTTTCAGCCGAGCGTTGAGATTCGTAGTGTGTCATATCTGTGCTGGATATAAATAATGCCTCATATTTTTTAGTCTTTTTAAATATCGCTGACAATTCATCCCCGAGTTTTTGATAATCAGAAAGTGCAGCCTGCGAAACAACAATAGGGACAATCTTTATATCCTCATTTATAAATTGAAGAAAGGGGAGTTCTACTTCTATCGAATGTTCATATAGGTGGGCCATAATGTCCTCTTCTAACATAGTTGAACCAGAGAGAAACTCTTTTGCCAGGTCTGAATCTATCTCAACCTCTCCGAATGGGGTGCTCCAGGCGCCTTCTGTCATTATGCTAAAAGGTGCGCCGCCGCCTGTGTGATTTGTCCCAAGAATTACAGCAGTCTCTTTTAAAATAACGCTTGAAACAACCGCGCCCGCTACTCGGCCAGAATATATATAGCCTGCATGGGGCATTACCAGACCAGTGGCTTCTCTCTTTTCTTGCGACTCGCTTATAAAATTATTGAGCATCTTTCTAAGCGCTACCGCGGTCTGTGGATAGAATTGTCCTGCCACTACAGGTTTTCGTATCATAAATTAGCCCTCGCCTTCGGCTCGGCTAATTTCACAGATTAGCACAGATTATTTCTACACGGAAAACTACTCGCTTCACAGATGGGCACAGATATAGCGTAAAAATAAACGTTTCTATTTACGGGTAATCTGTGCTCATCTGTGAGGAGATAGTTTTTCGATTGAAAAATCTGTGTTCATCTGTGTTTCCAGATGTTCTTTCCCCTTTTTAACTTCCTCAGCTGTTGCAGGTCTATGAATCTCAAGGACTTTAATTATATCCTTCCGGACAAATTCTTTTAAGACAGAAAAATCCACATCGCCCATCAGGGGTGCCTTGTGGTCCTTAATACCAAGGACGTCGTGAATATGTAGGCCAATAAGATTGTCTCGAAAGGCAAAGAGAAGCTCTTTTGCATCCAAAAACCCTAACCGTTCTTGAACAACTGCATGCCCTATATCATGCCAATAACCTATTTTTTCATCAGAGAATCTTTTAAAAATTCCTTTTAACTCTTCTATATCCGGCATTTCCTGAAAATAGATTCTATTTTCTATACCAAGTATAATATTATATCTCGAACAGACCTTTATCAGCTCCTCAAGGCTCAAAAGAAGCCTGTCAAAATGCCTCTTAGATTTGAGGTTCCTTTCTTCTATCATATCCTTTCTATAGGTCTTAAATTGAATCGAATCTTTCAAGCCCTGTTCGTATAGCCCAATTAAGAGTTTGCTGTTATATGGCATCTCTACCTTCCCTGCATGTATTATTACTGAACTAGCGCCGAATCTATCAGCAGTGCGGATTGTTTGAATTGTCTGTTCTACGCCTTTTTTTCTAATGCCCTCATCTAAAGAAGAGAGAGAATAATAGTCAGGGCTTGCCTCATTTGGTTTCATCCCTTCCGGTATTGGACAATAGTTATGGAGACTGACAACCTTTATATCTTTTTTCTGTGTCTTTGAAAATATTCCATCAACTACTTCTTTAGTCAACAAAAAATTTAATTCTACTTCAGAAAACCCTAAAGAGGTTATCTCTTCTATTATATCCCCACCATTATTATGTTTATAATAATTCCAGGCTGTGGATAGAGCGAGCATTTTATTTCTATTTCTTTGGGCTTAAAATTACCATCGAATACCTATTTAAATCTAAATATTTCTCCGATACCTCTTTTACATCTTCAACAGTCACCTTATCAATCTCATCTGGATATCTTTTGTAATTATCAAAACCTAAGCCATAGAGCTGGTCAAGGCCTGCTGTAAATAAAAGACTGGAACTCGCTTGATTGTTTATCCAGAAGATACCCTTGAGATACCTCTTTGCCCTCTTCAATTCTTCCTCAGCTGGCGCTTCTTTTGTAAACAGTCCAATCTCTTTAAAGAGCATCTCTTTTGCCTTTTCAATATCTTCTGGAGAGACCAGGGCGTAGACTACAATGTAACCAGGGTCAATCCCTAAAACAGAAAACCCGCCTACTGTATAGGACAAACCCCCTTCTTCGCGCAAACTCTGGTAGAGCCTGCCGCCTCCGCCAGAGATTATAGCCAGAAGGACATCGAGGTTGAATCTGTCATTATTATAGACTGAAATCCCGGGAAAACCCAGAAGAATTATCCCCTCTTTTTTTGAAGTTTCTCTTTTTAAAATCCTTGGCTCTTGTTGGAAGACCTCTTCTGGAACAACAGGCTCTTCATAGCCCTTATCAGACCATCCATTGAAATAGTTCTTTACTAAAGATTCGATTTCCTCTTTTTTAAAGTCGCCTGCTATGGCAAGGACGCAATTCTTTGGTGAGACAAACCTCCTATAAAATTCTCGAAGTTCTTTTTGCGAAAGGCCCTCTATACTTTCTCTTCTTCCGATACTCTGGAATCTATAAGGATGGGCTAAAAAGAGCTCCTCCTTTAATTGCCTGAGGGCTTGATTAAAGATGGAGTTATCCTGCATATCTATGGCACCAATGAGTCTTGTCTTCTCAGTATTTAATTCCCCTTCTGGAAATTCAGGGTTTTGCAATATATCTGATAAAAGTTCAAATGCGAAATCTTTGTTTTCTTTTAAGATACGAATTTGAAGACCAAAGCTATTATTCTCACTGAATGCATTTATCGAACCGCCTTTAGATTCTATATCCTGAATGATTCTTTCAGCTGTCCTTTTCTTTGTGCCTCCAAGCAGCATCTCGGAAAGGAGTTTAGAGATGCCGTTCGTATTTTCGTTTTCTATTCTTATGCCCCCTTTAAACAATGTATAAATCCATATACAAGGCAGGCTATGGTCTTCCAGCATCACGACATCGAGTCCGTTTTCTAATTTGAAATTTTCTATACCCTGACCTCAGAAACTTTTTTTTCTTCAATTGCATTTTCTTTCTTTCTACTTCTTAGAATAGCTATGGTCATATTATCGTGATTGAGGTATTTATTAGCTGCAACTTGAATATCCTTTGCTGTAACCTTTTTTATTTCTTCAATATAATACCTTGAAAAATCCGGAACCCCTGTCAGCAATGTATTTATTGCCAAATCATCTGCCTGATTTTCAAATTGCTCCTTTAAAAATATAAAATTAGAGATCAGGGAGTTTCTTGTCCTTGTTATATCTTCATCTGTTGCGCCTCTCTCCTTAATTTTATCAATCTCATCAAGGATAGAATCTATTGTCCCATCTATCGAAGTTTCATTTAGAATAGCGCCAATAACAAAGATACCGTTATCACGTGGGGTGGAATTGTAGCAGGAGACTGAATATGCTTTTTTTTCATCCCTTACTATTCTACGATATAATCTCGAACCTTCTCCACCGCCCAGAATCGCAGCCAATAAATCCATTGCAAATAAGTCCCTGTCTAAAACAGATGTGCTATGGAAACCTATGCTTATATAAGCGCCTTCTATATCTGCCTCTTGCTCGATAAATCTCGCCACTAACTGAATAGGCTCTTCTTCCCTAACCCCAGAAGCCTGAGGCCTTCTCTGCACACCTTCAAATAAATCCTTTATTTTACGATATATTGTTTCTGAGTCTATATCGCCAACAATGGAGATTATTATATTTTGCGGTGCGTAGCGGAGATTAAAATATTCAATTATATCCTGCCTTGAGAGGGTCTTTAAAATCTCTTTATAGCCTATTATAGGAAACCTATATGGATGTCTGATGTAAGCGGCCTGCAGGAGTAAATTATGGACCTTTTCGGACGGTTCATCTTCATGTAAGTCCATCTCCCTCATAACCACCTCTTTTTCTTTTTCAATCTCTTTTTCATCAAAGGAAGGCTTGGTCAACATCTCCTTTCCTATATCCAATATAGCATCTATACCCTCTTTGGGAACTATTATCTTATATCCAGTATAATCGTAAGTAGTAAAGCCATTTATATCCCCGCCAAAGGATTTTATAGTCCGTTCAATCTCTCCCGGCGAATATTTAGCAGTCCCTTTAAATATCAGATGTTCTAAGAGATGGGTAATCCCGCTCCCCAATCTTTCGCCTTCAGAGGCGCTTCCGCAGGATACTAGGAATGAGACTGCTACAACTGGGCTTCTATGTTCCTCCTTAATCAAAACCTTAATACCATTTTCTAAAGTCCAATTTTTTATTGAAGATTTGGGATATTCGAAGCTAAAGGCAGGGCCTTTGGGAGAGGTTGTCTTACAACCTAAAGAAAATAGAACTATTACAAATACGAAGAGGTAAATGAGTTTTCTTTGCACAGAGGTCTCTGAAAAACCCTAATTTTAAGTCAGAGACCTCTGATTACAGAGATTATAAAAGATTACAGAGATTTTTCTTGTTAATAAAATAATCATTGTAATCTAAATAAATCACTGTAATCAGAGAGCTCTGTCTATTTTTAGACTTTTTCAGAGCTCTCTAATACCTTTTTTGCCTGGCAGCCCTCATCTTTCTTCTCTTCCGCTCACTCGGTTTTTCATAGTGCTTCCGTTCTTTAAGCTGCCTTAATACCCCTTCGCGCTCTATCTTCTTTTTGAATCTTCTCAGAGCCCTTTCAAGCGGCTCTCCTGGTGCGACTTCAACCCTTGACATATAAAACCCTCTTTTTAGAATAATTTTAACCCAAAGATTAGATTAAGTCAAGGATCTTGTTTATGTCAACGTACCTTTCTATTA
>JBBIOC010000043.1:0-4208 GCA_037443585.1 Candidatus Omnitrophota bacterium | reverse complement strand
GTCTTAGCTCTGTCCTCTGGCCTAATCTTGATATTGATATCATGAATCATTGAGGCAGTTGTATACGTATCCCTATTGATTGCGAGAGTTGGTATGCCTGAGTCGCTCAATATATTTAATATCTTTCGATTTGGCAGCAACCCTCCTGTTAGAACTATCCCGGAAATTCTTTGGCAGTTTCTTTTATTAAAACAATTAATAGTTATAACTGTGAGAATCAGGTCTTCTCTGTCTCCTGGTGTAATCAGTAGCGACCTATCTTCTATATAATTTATAGCATCGTGTGGTTCCATAGCACCGATCAAGATTTTCTTCACACTATTATCTATATAGGATTTATTACACACAGCTCTTGCGCCTGTCTCTTCTATAATCTGCCTGACGGTTGGCTCAGCCAGCATATTTACATAAGGGATGACGCCAAAGACCTCAACCCCTTTTCTTTTAAGACCCATCCTTATAAATTTATCTATCTTTTTAAATTTCTCTGACCTTACCTTATTTATAATCACACCTATTACCTCAACGCCCTTCTTTTCAAAGAGACTCAAGTTTAAAACAATCTCATCTATGGGCCGTCCGAGGCCGCCTGCGCTTATTAAAATCACCTTCGCACCCAAAAGTTTTGCCACATCCGCATTTGAAAGGTCAAAGACAGAACCAACGCCTGCATGTCCTGTCCCCTCTATGATTACCAGTTCCTTCCCTTTTGAGATCTTCTCAAAAGACCTGTGGATTCTATCTATTAATCCTTTTGTGTCTGCTTTTTTTATATACCTTTCAGTAAAGCCCTTTTCTATGGCAATCGGGCTCATATCTTTTAAATTGCAACGTATACCGCATATCCGTTCTATTAGAACTGAATCCTCATCAACCTTCTGACCATCCTCAACAAGGTATCTCTGGCCTACAGGCTTTATGAAAGAGGTTCTCTTAAACCTCCTTTTAAACGCCTCTATGAGACCAAGACAAACAGTAGTCTTTCCATCGTTCTGTTTAGTCCCAGCCACAAATATCTTTTTAATCATCTCTTTTCCCATTTTAATAATTCAATAACCTTTGCTAAAGTAGAGCCTTCGTCTATCTCTTTACGCAGCCTATTTTCAGCCTCGAGAACAGACATAGCCCTGTTTGTTACTTCAGTTGCCTTTTGCTGAGGGATTGCAACAACGCCATCGTCGTCTCCAACGAGCCAGTCGCCAGAAAAGATGCGAACTCCGCCTACGTTTATTGGCACGCCTATCTCTCCGAACCCCTTTGGTTCTCCAGCTGTTGGGATTATGAGTCTTGCAAATGCTGGGAATTTTAATCTTCTTATCTCCTCTGTGTCTCTTATTGCCCCATCTATTACGACCCCTGCGAGCTTCCTTTGAACTGCCCCATGCGTAGCCAATTCTCCCCAAACAGCAGGACCAACGCCGCCCGCATCTATTACAACCACCTGCCCCTCTTTTGCCATATCAACTGCTTCGACTGTCTTTGCCCAATCTCCTGGATAGGTTCGAACGGTAAGGGCCTCGCCAATCATCTTTGAGCCTGCTACAATTGAGAATATGCCTTTAAGATCACCAGTGCGGTGCATAGCGTCTGAGATATTTGGGGTTGAAACCTTCTCTAAAATCTTTCTTATCTCACTTATTGAAACTCGCTTGTAAAGTCTTGTCTCAATCCTTTTGCCTGTCAGCATAGCTTTTTTTATTATTTGCGTTGCCTTCTTTGCATCCTCTGCCTTGTTTATTGCCCCGCCAATGACAATGATACTTGCACCTGAACTGACTGTCTCTGCTGCGTTCTCTGAATTTATCCCGCCTGCAACTGCAATTGGTATTGAAACTGAATCAGCAACCTTGCGTAGTCTCTTAAAAGGGTTCTTTGCCTCCATCTGTTCATCTATAGGACAGTGCACCCCAATAAAATCTGCGCCGAGTGATTCAGCTTCTTTTGCCCTCTTTGCGACCTCACTCATTGCTATCAGGTCTACAACAATCTTTGCACCATAGTTATGCGCAGCTTCAATGCATTCGCGGATAGTGGCATCGCTTGCAGCGCCCAACACCCCTACTATATTTGCCCCTGCCTTTGCTGCAGATTCAACCTCTATTCTGCCCGCATCCATCGTCTTCATATCTGCAACTATGGTCTTGTCTGGAAAGGCCTCGCGCAGCTTTCTGATGGCATTGAGTCCTTCGCTTTTAATAAGCGGGGTGCCTGCTTCTAACCAGTCAGCGCCGCCATCCACTGCCTCTTTTGCGCATTTTAAGGCACGGCTTAGGTCAACGAAATCTAAGGCTACTTGTAAGATGGGTTGCGTCATAAAAGTGCGCAATCGGGTTTACAATATTGTTGCAAATCCTCATTGCGCTTCGTTTTACTCTCCAATTATCTGCACAATCAATTCCCTGGAGCGCGGCCTGTTATCAAAGTCAATAAACACAATCTGCTGCCAGGTTCCTAATTGCAATTCGCCATCAACAAAGGGGATTGTAATGTCTGGACCAAGCATAGATGCCCTGACGTGGGAAAAGCCATTCCCATCCTGCCACCTCAGATTATGCTGATATTCATCTGACTTGGGCGCCATCCTTTCAAAGAGTCTCTTTAAATCTGAGATAAGCCCATTCTCGTATTCTATAGCTGTAAGCCCACCAGTTGAGCCTGGCACAAACACAGTGACAATCCCATTCTTTAATTTAGAACCCTTTAATTCCTTTGCCACGCTCTGTGTAATATCTATTATCTGGGTATCACCCTTTGTATTTAAATTTATTCGTCTGGTTATAACTGCCATTTAAGTAGCCTTTTTTCTATATGCATCTAGGAACGAATCACAGTAGATATGTTTCTCCATTAAAAGCTCAGAGGTTATTGCAGCGTCCATCAATTCCTTATCCATAGGGTCCATTATTGCTGCGTCCAGACCTGCACCTATTGCCATTGCTAAAAAGGTTCTGTTGATAAGGCCCTTACAACTTGTAATAGCTCCCTGAGAGATATTGGACAGGCCTAAAATTGTCTTAGGCGGGGGGTCTGCTAATAGTTTGCATTCCCTAATTGTCTTTAAGACCTCCTTGGCATGAATCTGTGCTACATTTACTGGCAGGATTACAGCGTCTATATAAATATCAGATAGGTCAATGCCAAGCTGTAATGCTGTTTCAATAATCTTTGCTGCCAGTTCTAGGCGGCCCTCTGCACCTTGCGGTATCCCAGACTTATCCATAGTCAATGCAATTATTGAAGCGCCATATTTCTTTGCTAATGCAATACAGGCGTCCAGTTTTTCCCTGTTTGCATTAGCAGAATTTATTATTGGGCGTATCTTGCAGAAACGGAGGCCTGCCTCCATTACATCTAACTTAGTAGTATCTATTGATAAGGGTTTATCTGTCACTTCTATAATTGTTGAGACCAACCACTCCATCGCAGCCTTGGGTTCAGCAACTGATGGCCCAACATTTACATCCAGTGCATCTGCGCCACAGGCAACCTGCTGTCTTACAAGCCCTTGTATAGTCTTTTTATCTTGTTCTTTTATTGCCTTTGCTACGTCTTTGAACATGCCGTTGATGCGTTCACCGATGACAAACATATATTCTCCTATTCAACCTACGCGGTTGACAAGCTTGTCAACCGCGTAGGTTGAACATTTGGTTCAGCGTTAGGTTCTATGTAGTTCTGCAATGACCTTTTTTGTCTCTTTTACCGCCCCCGGATGCCACATCACTAACATATCAGCACCTGCATTTATATAACTCACAGCTGTTGTCATTTCCCACAATGCACCTCTTTCTTTAGCGCCCCCCCAATATTTGCCCGCCTCTTCGCCTGTCTTTGCCTCTTTTGTGCGCCAGACCTCCTGTCCTACAAAATTTATCATAGGCATTGAGAGCATCTTATCTCCAGAAAGCGCAGCAAGTCTTGTCCTTTCCATTATTGAATAGGTATATTCAAGGCCATAGCCAAGCGCACCTGTTGCATGGTGCATCACAATCTTATTAGCAGGAAATTGCATATCGCAGATCAAGATATTCAGCTGTTTTGCAATATTTACATCTATAGGGGTTTCAGCAATTATGCAGTGCCTTCCGCTCAGGCACGCAGCAGCCATTGTCTTATAATTATCCTGCTTTGCAATCCCCATCAGGCAATTTTCACCCATTGCAATCTCGCTGCATTGGACTATAACCTCATTGTCCTTTTCTGCAAAG
>JBBIOC010000042.1:0-10471 GCA_037443585.1 Candidatus Omnitrophota bacterium | reverse complement strand
AATCTTTGTAATCAGGTATAATTCTTGATTATACGTGAAGATTATACCAGGAGGATATTATGCGTGCCAGAAGATCTAATAAAATTTCTGATAGCCTTTTGAGACGAATACATCTTTACTGGTTAGCTGCTAATTATCTCTCTGTGGGCCAGATTTATTTGATGGACAATGCGCTTTTAAGAAGGCCCTTGCGCAAGGAAGATGTAAAACCAAGGCTTCTGGGACACTGGGGGACTACTCCGGGTTTGAATTTTATTTATGTTCACCTTAATAGGATTATCAAGGAGAAAGCCCTCAATGTGCTTTTTGTCACCGGGCCTGGGCATGGGGGGCCTTCCTTAGTTGCTAATGCATATCTGGAAGGCACCTATAGCGAATTATATCCTGACATCTCACAGGATGCAGAGGGGATAAATAAGCTATTTAAGCAGTTTTCATTTCCCGGCGGCATCTCAAGTCATACAGGCCCTGAAACCCCAGGCTCCATACACGAAGGCGGGGAGCTTGGCTATGCGCTCTCCCATGCCTTTGGTGCAGCATTTGATAATCCTAATTTAATCGTAACATGCGTTGTCGGAGATGGTGAGGCAGAGACAGGTCCTCTTGCCACAAGTTGGCATTCAAACAAATTTTTGAACCCTGTTAGTGACGGAGTAGTTTTGCCCATTCTCCATTTAAACGGATATAAGATCGCTAATCCTACGGTTTTGGCACGGATCAGCCAGCAGGAATTAGAAAGTCTATTTATTGGTTATGGGTATAAGCCATATTTTATCGGGGGTTCTAATCCCCAGAAAATGCACCGGCTTATGGCAGAGACGCTTGATAAAGTTATTTCGGAAATTAAATCCATACAAGATAATGCTAGGAAAAAAGGAATAACAAAGCGGCCTCGCTGGCCAATGCTCATCCTTAAAACCCCAAAGGGCTGGACCGGGCCTAAGACAGTGGACGGATTAAAGACCGAAGATTTCTGGCGTTCGCATCAGGTGCCTTTTGGAGAGATACAGACAAATCCGAGGCATCTCAAGCTCTTAGAAAGATGGCTTAGAAGCTACCATCCGGAAAAATTATTTGATAAATCGGGTAGACTCCTCCCTGAATTAAAGGAGCTGGCTCCGAGGGGCAAACAACGTATGAGCGCTAATCCTTATGCAAATGGAGGACTTTTGCTTAAGGATTTAAGGATGCCTGATTTTAGGGCCTATGCAATAAGTGTTTCAAAACCAGGCAGGACCACAGCTGAGCCAGCCAGAATCTTAGGAGGTTTTTTAAAGGATGTGGTAAGATTAAACCAGGAAAGCAGAAATTTTCGCATAATGGCTCCGGATGAGTTGACATCTAACCGTTTTGGCGATGTTTTGTCAGTAACTGACAGGGTGTGGATGGCAGAAAGGATTCCGCAGGATGACCACCTATCTCCAGATGGCAGGGTCATGGAAATCTTGAGCGAACATACCTGTCAGGGATGGCTCGAAGGATATATACTTACTGGACGCCACGGCCTTTTTACTTCTTATGAGGCATTCATCCACATTGTTGATTCTATGTTCAATCAGCACGCAAAATGGCTTAAGGTCAGCAAGGAGATACACTGGCGGCGGCCGATTGCTTCCTTAAATTATCTTTTGGCTTCTCATGTATGGAGACAGGACCACAATGGGTTCAGCCATCAGGACCCTGGTTTTATTGACCACGTGGTAAATAAAAAGGCAGATATCATAAGGGTATATTTCCCGCCAGACGCAAATACCCTGCTTTCAGTAGCTGACCATTGTCTGCGCAGCAAAAATTATGTCAATGTGATTGTGGCAGGGAAACACCCTCAACCGCAATGGCTCAATATGGATGAGGCGATTAAACACTGCACCAATGGTATTGGTATCTGGAAATGGGCAAGTAGTGATGAAGGAGGCGAACCTGACGTAGTTATGGCAGCTTGCGGGGATGTGCCTACTATTGAGGTGCTGGCTGCTATAAAGATATTAAGGGAATATTCCCCAAAACTAAAGGTAAGGATGATAAATGTAGTAGACCTTATGACCCTCCAGCCAAAAGAAGAGCATCCTCATGGACTCTCAAGCAAGGAATTTGATACGCTCTTTACCA
Source organism: Candidatus Omnitrophota bacterium (assembly GCA_037443585.1). Lineage (GTDB taxonomy): Bacteria > Omnitrophota > Gorgyraeia > Gorgyraeales > JBBIOC01 > JBBIOC01. The sequence continues at coordinate 8,362 of JBBIOC010000042.1, read as the reverse complement.
CAGATAAGCCTATAATCTTTGCATATCACGGCTATCCTATGCTTATACATCGGTTCACTTATCGCCGCACCAACCATAAAAATCTACATGTGCGCGGCTATAAAGAAGAGGGGACTGTTACCACGCCATTTGATATGCTGGTGAGAAACGATATGGACCGTTTCCACTTAGTAGCAGATGTAGTTGACCGTGTCTCTGTTTTAGAGAAGATAGGTGCATATTTAAAGCAGGATATGCGCAATAAAATAATTGAGCACAAAGAATATATTGCTAAGCACGGCGAGGATATGCCTGAAATCCGCGAGTGGAAATGGAGGTGACTTTCAAATGAAGACTGTTTTTCACCAATTGGCACAAATCGGCCAGAGCGTCTGGCTTGATAATATAAGCAGACCGATGATAGTAGAGGGCAGGATTAGAGAGATGGTCAGCCTTGGATTGCGGGGAATCACCTCCAACCCTACTATATTTGATAAAGCAATCTCCCAGAGCAATGCCTATGACGAGCAGATTCAAAAGTTATGTCAGGAAGGCAAGTCTCCTTTTGAGGTCTATGATGAACTAACAATTAAAGATATACAGGATGCAGCCCGTATATTATTGCCTGTCTATGAAGAGACAGAAGGGTTGGATGGCTATGTCAGCCTGGAGATAAATCCATCCCTTGCTTATGATGCGCAGAAGACAATAGAAGAAGGCAAGCGGCTTTATGAGAAGGTTAAGAGGCCAAATGTTATGTTCAAGGTTCCGGCTACAGAACAGGGGTTTGAGGCAATCGAAGAGCTTTTAGCCTCAGGCATAAATATAAATATTACCTTGATATTTTCTCCTGCGCAGTATATTAATACAGCTAAGGCCTATCTTAAGGGTATCAGGCGATACATAGATAAAGGAGGCGATGCATCTAAGATAAGTTCAGTGGCGAGCGTATTTGTAAGCCGCATAGATACTTTGACTGACCAGCTGATAGATGACTTGATAAAGAAGAAGCAGACAAGAGAAAAGGAAAATCTCCTTCGTTCATTGAGAGGAAAAGCAGCAATTGCCAATTGCCGCATTATCCATAAGAAATTTCGTGAGATTTTTTCTTCTGCCGAATTTCTTGAACTTAAAAATAAGGGCGCGCATATGCAACGTCCATTATGGGGTTCTACGAGCACAAAAGACCCTGCTTACAGCGACATAAAATATGTAACAGAGCTTATTGCCAGAGATACAGTCAATACTATGCCTGACAAGACCTTTGAGGCATTTTTAGACCACGGTTCAGCTGAAGAAGCGTTAACGTCAGATTTATTAGATGCGCCAGTGGTCATTGAACAATTGAAAGGGTGCGGGATTGAGATGAATCAGATATATGCCCAGTTGCTCAAAGAGGGCGTTGCCAGTTTTGAGAGCTCATTTAAATCGCTTTTGAAGACAATCGAAGAGAAATCAAAGATTAAGTGTAAGATATAAAAAGGGAGGCCTATATGTGGGTGATTCTAATTGTAGTTTTAGCTGTGGTCTTGGGTTATTTTCTAATAAAGCGGGGCTGTCCTTTGTGCGGGCCTAAAGAAGAAAAGCCTGGAGACAAAAAGGGCGGTTCTTGCTGCAGTTAATTACAGTCCCTCAGGTAATAACCCTCGGCATCTTAGCAAATATTATATTCTAACCCTGTTCAACCTGTTCAACCTACGCGGTTGAACGCCTGTTCAACCTTGTTCAACCTACGCGGTTGAACGGGTTGACGTTGTTCAACCTACGCGGTTGAACGGGTTGACGGTTGAACGGGTTGACCGCCAGTTTATGCAAAGCAAAAATTTGCGTTGTGGCATTGTTGCAATAGTCGGAAGGCCGAATGTTGGAAAGTCCACGCTTCTAAATTATATCTTGGGGGAGAAGGTTGCAATAGTCTCTAAGGTTCCTCAGACTACACGGACTCAAATCAGGGGGATTTATAATGACAAGAGGGGTCAGATAGTCTTTTTAGATACGCCCGGGCTGCATATACCGAAAACAAAGTTGGGCAAGTTTATGAATATATCTGCAGAGGATGCAATAATGGGCGCTGATGTGGCCTTGCACCTGGTTGATACAAGTGAGCCACCTGGAGAAGAAGAGGATATCATTGTAGAAAAGTTAAAAGATGTGAAGGCACCAATTGTTTTAGGTTTAAATAAGATAGATTTAGGCGGGGAATATCTTCCAAAATATATAAAACTCTGGGAAGAAAAACGACAAAAGCCTATTACAGAGATGACAGATTCGCTCATCTCAATACCTATCTCAAGTTTGAAAGGCAGTAATGTAGATAGACTTCTTGAAGTTCTATTTTCATTTTTGAAAGAAGGGCCTGAGCTTTATCCACCTGATGTGCTCACAGACTTTCCGAGAAAATTAGCTATTGCGGATATAATTAGAGAGAAGCTCTTTAATTTTATGCGCGAGGAGGTTCCGCACTCTATCGCTGTTTTAGTAAATGAGATTACAGAACGCTCAGATAGGCTTGTCTTTATCAGAGCTGAAATTTTGGCAGAAAGGCCCACTCAGAGAATGATTATTATCGGCAAAAAAGGCGAGATGCTAAAAAAAGTAGGGACCCTTAGCAGAAAGGAACTTGAGGGATATTTTGGGAAGAAGGTATTTTTGGAGCTCTGGGTAAGGGTTGAAGAGGACTGGAGAAGGAATCCGCAACTTTTAAAGGAATTGGGCTATACAATCTGAGCTATGAGTTTTGGCAGGGCCTCTTTTTCTAAGTAATCCAGGTCAAAGGGCTTTGTCAGGTATTCAGTAGCACCATATTCTTTTGCAAGTTCCATCATATTTTCATCTCTAACAGCGGTGATCATAATCACCTTTAATTTGGGCTGGATTTCTTTTGAGCGGCGCAAGACCTCAATCCCTGAGACTCCAGGCATCTTTATATCCAGAAGCATTATGTGTGGTGTTTTCTCTTTTATAATTTTCAGTGCAGTCTCTCCATCAGTTGCTATCTCTACTGCATAACCTTTCTTTATCAAGAAGGTTCTTATGAAATCACAGGTTGGAAGGTCATCATCTACAACTAAAATTTTTACCATGGCAGCCTCCATTGAATATTTTACATTTTTAGCATTGCTTAAATTCTAAAATATTATGCCTTAGGTAGCCGCACAACAAATTTTGTCCCTTCACCAACGTTACTTTTTACATATATGCCTCCTCTATGCGCCTCTATAATCCCATAACTTACAGAGAGCCCAAGGCCTGTGCCCTGGGATTTTGTAGTAAAGAAGGGTTCAAAGATTCTATCCAGATATTCTTTTGGAATCCCTGGTCCGGTATCTATAAACTCTATCACTATGACTTCATCCCCTATCTTAAATATGTCTGTCTTTCTCCTTCCGTTCCTTATACCATATTCGGCTATTCTCTCAAGTGAGGTCTTAATGGTAATATTGCCTCCATCTGGCATTGCCTGCACTGCATTGAGTAGGATATTTAAAAATACCTCCTGGAGCTGGTTTCTGTCTCCTGAGATTTCAGTAAGGCCTTGCGTATAGTCTTTGACTATTTTTATATTCTCTAATCTAATCTGATATTCCAAGAGTGGCAGGGTTTCATCTATGAGTTTATTTATATTGATTCGTTCCTGTTTAGGTTCATCTCTTCGGGCAAATTTAGTAAGCCTGTCAATTGTCTGGTTTATCTTTTCTGACTGCATCCTTATAATCTTTAAAGATTCTTTTGTCTCTTCATTTAGATTTTCTTCCATTGAAATGAGCTTGACCCTGCCAGAGATTACATTTAATGGGTTTGCTATCTCATGGGATACCCCTGCAGCGAGCTCTCCTATAGCAGCGAGTTTTTCTGACTGGATTAGCTGGGCCTGAAGTTTTTTGAGTTCAACGTATGCTGTCTCTAATTTCGTCTCTGCCTGTTTGCGGTCAGTGATATCTTCAGCGACCAAAATAAAATTAGTAATATTACCTTCTGAATCCTTGAGAGATGAGATAGATTCAGATTCCCAGAAGAGTTCGCCATTTTTTTTCTTGTTATAAATTTCTCCATGCCATTCTCTGCCAGATGCAATTGTCTGCCACAGGTCTTTATATACTTCAGGAGGTGTTTTACCTGATTGTAAGATACGAGGATTTTTCCCAAAGACTTCTTCGGGCGTATAGCCTGTTAACTGAGTAAAACGCGGATTGACATATTCTATATTGCCTTTACTATCTGTAATCATAACCGTACTCGGACTTTGTTCTACAGCATGAGATAACTTTTGCAGTCTTTCCTTTGTCTCTTTTAGTTTCTGGATACTTTCCCACTTAAAGATATCCAGGATATTCCAAGTAGTCCAGGCCAATCCAATTGCACAGAGACTACGAAATGTCTGTACCGGAACACCAAATAGATTCAAGAATTTAGCGGTGTTTATAATAGAGGCAGGAAAAAAATCTGCTTTGGGAACAATAATCCCTCCTAATATACCATAGATACCTAGCAAAACCGCAGCTATTACAAAATATCTACGAACTCCAATTGGCCTTAGCTCATTTTCGTTATTCCGGTAATATCGGATAAAACCAAATGCTGACAATAAGCCACCAGGAAGCCCTAAAAGATAGCGAGGCCAGATACTTCGTTCTTCATTTAAAGTAAAAACTAGTATCAGGGCAAGAAGACACAAGCATACCGTAATACTTTCACTTAAAAACTTCTTAAGGCTCAAGAGGGTGAGCCTGCGTCCAAACTCAAAGAGAAAGATATAAGATAAGGCTAAGACAATCAGCCGTATTAGTTCATATAGGTTTGAATGACAGCCTCTAATAATAGCGAACATATCAAGCCATTCGTTTAGGCCATGGCTTAGCCCGAATCCTGCCAATATTCCAATAACATCCACTAATCTAAAGGTGCTTTCTTGGCGCGGCTGAATAAGAATAGCAATTCCCATAACAAAAAAGCTTAATCCATAAACAAAGTAGACTATATCTAAATTTTTAACAAAAAAATTTGTTAACATCTTTAACTATAAATTAGTTCGCTTCGTCCCGCCCTTTCTTACTTTTTATAACAGACGTTAGAAAGGGCGGGACTTCGCTCACTAATTTCACAGATGATCACAGATTGCCAGTTAAACTATACGCTTTTACAGATGATCACAGATAAATCCATCTGTGATCATCTTGTATCTTTTCATCTGTGCCCATCTGTGTATTTTATACTTTCCTAATACTGTGAGATATCCCTTTTACGTTTTACGTCATAATTATATAATTATGAATATAGTTGGTCAATGTAAAATTTTATAGAAGATTTTTAAAGATCGCGTATAATGAATATATGATACTTGTAAGTGCCTGTTTGGCAGGGATAAAGTGTTCGTGGGATGGTAGGGATAGGCTAAATGAAGAGATTAAGGCCTTGGTAGATGAAGGCAAGGCAATAGCTATCTGTCCTGAGGTATTAGGCGGTTTTTCAGTCCCGAGAGAGAGGACCGAAATTTTAAATGCCAGTGGCGAGGATGTGCTTAATGGAAGAGCAAAGGTTATTACTGAGTCAGGAAAGGTCGTGAGTGAGGGTTTTATAAAAGGCGCTAAGGCAGTCTTAAAGATTGCAAAAGAAAACAATGTAAAAGAGGCAATCTTTAAGTCTAAAAGCCCCTCCTGTGGATGCGGAAGGATTTACGATGGAAGCTTCTCAGGCAGGCTTATAAAAGGTAATGGTGTAACAACCGCACTACTTTTAAAGAATAGTGTCAATGTAATAGAGGGAGGGTAATTTGAATGAATTTTAAGTTTGTCCTCATAATTAGTTTATTGACTTTGTTATTTTTCTGCGGCCTCTCTTATGGTATTGAATTTTCTAGTGAAGATAAGGTCCTTATCTTGGCACCTCATCCAGATGATGAGACTATTGGTACAGCTGGCGTAATACAGAAGGCTTTAAAAGAAGGTGCAAAGGTTAAGGTTGTCTATTTTACTAATGGCGACCATAATGAGTTGGCCTTCATTGTTTATGAGAAACGGCTTACCTTCAGAAAAACAGAATTCCTGCATATGGCGGAGGTAAGAAGAAAAGAGGCTATCGCTGCAATGAAAAGCTTAGGCTTAAGAGAGGAGGATTTAGTATTTTTGGGTTATCCTGATTTTGGAACATTGGAGATTTTAACTAAATATTGGGGCTCTAATACAAAGCCATTTAAGAATTTTCTGACGAGGGTTTCCAGAGTGCCATATGCTGAGTGTCTATCGGCAAATGCCCCTTATATAGGAGAGAGCATTCTCAGTGACTTAAAGAGGATAATTGTGGAATTTAAACCTACGAAAGTCTTTGTCTCGCATCCTGTAGATACAAATAGAGACCATCGCGCCCTGTATCTATTTTTAAAGATTGCCTTATGGGACCTCGGGGAAAGCATCAAGCAACCGCAGATATTCCCTTATATTATTCATGTTGTGGGCTGGCCAAGGCCAAGGGGTTATCATCCTGATTTAGAGCTGACTTCACCCGAAGCATTAAACCATAATGAAATCTCTTGGCAGAGATTAGAATTGACAGATGAAGAAGTGAAGAGAAAACATGATACTATATCCTTTTTTAAAAGTCAGATTGAATATGACCCGCCCTATCTATTTACATTTGCCAGAAAGAATGAGCTCTTTGGCGATTACCCTGTAATTAAACTAAAAGAAGAGGAGACAGAGACAGTCAAGTCGCAGGATTTAGGACCACCCACAAATTATATCTCAGGTTTGACCTATGCTAAAAAGGATAGAAATTTATTTATAAGGTTAAAGTTAAAGAGAAGGATAGACAAGGATTTTGGGGTTTTTATATTTTTGCTCGGGTATAATAAAAATAAAGACTTTGCCGAAATGCCCAAGGTTCGTCTTAATATAGGCATTGGAGGATTGCACATAAAGGATAAGAAAGAGACACTTTTTATTAAAGATGCACAGTTAAAGTATAGAGACAGGTCATTGATTATAAGACTCCCCATTACTGTCTTAGGTAATCCCTCTTATATATTGGCCTGCGCAAAGACATTCGTCAAAGACCTGCCTTTTGATGATACTGCCTGGCGCATACTGAGTTTGGATGAGATAAGATGAAGACTCGCATAAGGATTCAAGGCTTACTGGTCTTTCTGGCAATAGTCTTTTCTGTTCTATTGCCTAAAGCGGCATTCCCTCAGTGGAAGAAAGAGGCCTTAGATGAATTTTTAGATGCAATAGGCATAGGGATTACTTTCTTCGGGCTCTTATTTCGAATCTCAGCAAGGGGTTATAAGGCAGAGGTTTCTCCTTCTGGTGAACATCTTATTACTGACGGGCCTTACAGCCAGATAAGGCACCCTATGTATTTTGGAACGCTTTTAATCAGCTCAGGGATTATTCTGTCCTTTTTAAATGGTGGGTCTTTACTTTATTTCTGATTATTTTTTTGATAATATACATCCCGCAGATTCGTAGAGAAGAGAACAGTCTATGCATACGTTTTGGCGAAAGATATAAAAACTATTGCAGTAAGATACCGAAATATTTCCCGAATATCTTTACTTTCTTTAAAACGGATATTCGTGATTATTTATATTTTGAATGGGGATGGGCAAAGAGAGAGCTTCCTACTCTGACAGGGGTAATCATTGCTGTAATTTCAATAGAAACCTGGGAGGACGTTAAACTATTTGGTTATCATGAATTCGGCAAAGAATTATTAGAGCTTTCTTTGATTTTTCTCTTTTTTGTTTCAGTATTTACATTCTTGTATAAGAGAAGGGTTGACTAAATGGGCTTTCTATGTTATTTTACAAAAATAGAGGGATTTTAAGATGAAGGCATTGCTTGCATTAGAAGATGGAGAAATTTTCTGGGGAGAGTCCTTTGGGGCCGTAGGAGAAAAGGCTGCAGAGGTGGTCTTTAATACGAGTATGATGGGATATCAGGAGATACTCACAGACCCCTCGTATAAGGGCCAGATTGTTACTATGACATATCCTTTGATAGGAAACTATGGCATAAATGATGAGGACGTAGAATCTTCTGGACCAAAGGTAGAAGGATTTATTGTAAAGGAGAGAAGCAGGCTTTCAAGTAACTGGCGCTCAAGATTAACCTTAGAGGATTACCTTGAAAAATATAATATTATAGGCATTGAAGGGATAGATACAAGGGCCTTGACAAAACATATAAGGCTTGCAGGCGCTATGAAGGGGGTTATCTCTACTGTGGACTTAGAACCTGAGAGTCTTATAGAGAAGGCAAAGGCCTCGCCAAGTATGGTTGGAAGGGATTTAGTAAAAGAGGTGACGTGTAAGACCCCATATAAAGCGGAAGATGTAGCTCAGGTCTCAGGTCTCAGGTCTCAGGTCTCAAGAAAGTTTAAGGTTATT
>JBBIOC010000041.1:268-10625 GCA_037443585.1 Candidatus Omnitrophota bacterium | reverse complement strand
ACGAAGCAATCACAACTTTTGAGATTGCTTCGCTCACGGAGCCTGCCCCGAGCCTGTTTTGAGATTGCTTCGGCCTCACTTCGTTCGGCCTCGCAATGACAGGCGAGGGGTTCGCTCGCAACAGCGTCTGTGATCATCTGTGAAAACGTGAGTTTAACATGAAATCTGCGATCATCTGTGCTTTATTTTTAGTCGTTATCACTGATTCATGCTATTCAAAAATTCTTTATTAGTCTTTGTCTTTGAAAGTTTATCCAACAAAAGCTCCATTGCCTCTGCTGAATTCAATTCATTCAGGGCCTTTCTCAAAAGCCACACCCTTTGAAGCTCATCCTGGTCCAGCAAGAGCTCTTCTTTTCTGGTATTGGAACGTTTTATATCTATCGCAGGATATATCCTTTTCTGAAAAAGCCCTCTGTCGAGCTGGAGTTCCATATTGCCTGTTCCTTTAAATTCCTCAAAGATGACCTCATCCATCCTGCTCCCTGTATCAATGAGCGAGGTTGCAATTATCGTAAGGCTCCCGCCCTCTTCTATATTTCTGGCAGCGCCAAAGAAACGTTTTGGCTTTTGAAGCGCATTTGAATCCACGCCTCCGGAGAGTATCTTTCCGCTGTGAGGGACTACTGCATTATACGCCCTTGCAAGCCGCGTAATACTATCCAGAAGTATTATCACGTCCTTTTTATGTTCTACGAGCCTCTTTGCCTTCTCTAAAACTATCTCTGCGACCTGGACGTGCCGCTCTGCAGGCTCATCGAATGTAGAACTTATGACCTCGCCTTTAACTGAGCGCTGCATATCTGTGACCTCTTCGGGCCTTTCGTCTATCAGCAACACTATCAAGATTATATCAGGATAGTTATGCATTAGACTATTTGCAATCTTCTGCAGGATAATAGTCTTTCCGCTGTACGGTGCAGCTACAATCAAACCGCGCTGACCCTTTCCAATAGGCGTCAATAAATCCATAACCCTCGTTGTCAATTCATCCGGCGCTACCTCTAACTTGAACCTGTCCTGTGGATAGACAGGGGTGAGGTTGTCAAAAAGTATCTTGTCCTTTGAAGCCTCAGGACTCTCAAAATTTACTGCCTCAACCTTCAGCATTGCAAAATACCTTTCACCTTCTTTAGGCGGCCTTATCTGACCGCTTACAGTATCGCCTGTGCGAAGGTCAAATTTTCTTATCTGTGAAGGAGAGATATAGATGTCATCAGGGCAGGGAAGATAATTATAGTTTGGGGAGCGCAAAAAACCAAATCCATCCGGCAGGACTTCTAAGACACCTTCTCCAAAGACAAGGCCTTCCTTCTCAGTCTGCGCCTGCAGGATTTTAAAGATCAAATCCTGCTTTCTGAGTCCGCTTACGCTGTTAATATTCAGACTGTGGGCAAGCTTGTTTAATTCTGAAATCTTCATTGTCTTCAAACTTTCGATAGCAACTTTCTGTTCTGTAGCCATATTAATCACCTCAACTTTTTAAAAATTTCTTTTACCTGTCTTTTTGTCTCACCTAAAGAACCTTCGTTATCTACTGCAAAATCTGCAATTCTTAATTTATCTTTAAGAGGCATCTGGGCCTTAATCCTTTGGGCTATCTGGTAATCCGCAAAACCTTTCTTTCTCAATCTTTCAATCTGCTTGTATCTCGTTGTCTTTACCACCAATAGCCTGTCAACAAAATTATGGAGCCCTGCCTCAATTAAAAGGGGTGCATCAATTACGATAATTTCCCTATCCTTCTGCTCAAACTTTTCAACCTGAAATCTTATTCTTTTGATAACCTCGGGGTGAATTATATTGCATAATCTTTTAAGCAAATCCTTATTTCTAAAGACCAGGTTTGCCATCTTTTCGTGGTCGATTTTACCTCCTTTAGAAAGTATCTCTCTGCCAAAAGACTGGACAATTTTTTTATAGACACTGGTTCCTGGCCTTATACTCTTATGTGCAATCTCATCAGCATCAATTACCTTTGCGCCAAGCTCTTTAAAAAACTTAGCTACTGTAGTCTTACCTGTGCCAAAACCACCTGTAATACCAATTATCATTTTTTAACCATCTTCAACCTACGCGGTTGAATTTATAGGTTGGATGGTCTAACATATTAAACTTTTATACAATTTTAGATATTTACTTGCAGAATTTTCCCATGAAAAATCAGACCTCATACCACGAATCATAAGGGTCTTCCAGGTTGTCTTATCTCTATAGACCTCGAGCGCCCTTTTAATAGCTTTAAATAACTCTGTAGATTTGTATTCCTCAAAGACAAAACCAGTTCCGTTCTCTCTGTTAGAGTTATAATCTATTACAGTATCAGCCAAGCCACCTGTCTTTCGAACTATTGGAATAGTCCCGTATCTTAAACTTATCATCTGACCAAGGCCGCAAGGCTCAAACTGTGAGGGCATCAGAAATATATCAGAACCAGCATATATCTTCTGCGCCAGGGTTACATCGTATCTTAGATTTATTGAGGTCTGATTCGGAAACTCTCTGTGAATCTTTTCAAAGAGCAGATGATATTTATTCTCCCCAATACCAAGCAATATAAACTGAGTTTTTAGTTTTAAGACTTCTCTAATAATTTCACCTAAAATGTCAAAGCCCTTCTGGTCAATGAGCCTCGAGATAAGGCCCAGTAGAGGAATGTTTCTATCAACTGACATCCCAGCCTCGGCCTGCAAGTCCTCTTTATTTATAAGTTTCTGCTCAAGACTCCCTTCAGAGAAATTTTTTGCAATAAAGGTATCAGTCTCTGGATTCCAGAGGTTATAATCAATGCCGTTAAGAATGCCAAATAGGTCATTCTTTCGCTTTGTAAGCACACCCTCTAAGCCACAGCCGAATTTAGGAGTCTGCATCTCCTTGCTATACGTAGGACTGACTGTAGTTATCTTCTCTGAAAACAAAAGCGCGCCTTTTAAGAGATTTACCTTCCCATAGAACTCTAAGCCATCTATACTAAAATAATCCCAGCCAAGGCCAATCTTTTCAAACTCCTGTTTTGCAAAGAGACCCTGATATGATAGATTGTGAATTGTAAATACAACCTTTATATTTTTCAGATTCGAATCATTTCTGTATAATGTTTTAATGTAGATGGGTATCAAAGCAGTCTGCCAGTCATTGCAGTGTATTAAATCAGGTATAAAATCTATCTCCTTGAGCATCTCTAAGCACTTCTTTGAGAAGAAGATAAACCGCTCTAAATTATCTGGATAATCGCCCTTTGAATCTCCGTATAGTCCATCCCTTCCAAAAAACTTATCGTTTTCTATGAAATAAACATCTACGGCATTTGCCAATTTAGTAGTCCAGACTCCTGAGACCTGAGACCTGAGACCTGAGACCTGAGACTTAATAACTTTATACAGCGGCATAACAATCCGTACATCCACTCCGAGACCCTTTAAGGCTAAAGGCAAAGAGCCGCTCACATCTGCCAGCCCGCCTGTCTTTGCAAAAGGGACAACCTCACTTGAGCAGAAAAGTATTTTCACTTTAGTTCCTCCATCTCCAACCAGTTCGGCCCTGACATTATTTTGACCTTTATAGGCACATTTAACTCAAATACCCCTTCCATCCTTTCCCTGACGATGGCTTTCATCTCTTCCAATTCTTTTTGAAATACCTCAAAGACTAATTCATCATGCACCTGTAATATCATCCGCGACCGAAGACCCCTTTTCTTTATCTCATTATGAATCTTAATCATTGCCACCTTTATAAGGTCTGCTGCAGAGCCCTGTATGGGCGTATTTATTGCTGTGCGTTCAGCAAACTGCCGTTCTCTTAAAGACTGACTGTTTATCTGTGGTATGTATCTCCTGCGGTTTAATAGAGTAGTAACATATCCGATTTCCCGCGCCTCTTCAATCTGCCTGTCTATAAAAGACCTGACTCGGGGATATCGCTCGAAATACGAATCTATAAACTCCCTTGCCTGCTCCTGGTCAATGCCGAGGTCTTTTGAAAGGCCATAAGGGCTCATACCATATATGATTCCAAAATTTACAGTCTTTGCTATCTGCCGCATCTGGTCTGTGATATCTTTCTTCGCAGCACCAAAGATTAACTGTGCCGTGTGTCTATGAACGTCCTCCTCATTCTCAAATGCATTAGTCAGCTCTTCATCCTTAGAAAGGTGCGCAAGTATCCTCAGTTCAATCTGTGAATAATCACAGGACATAATACAAAAACTTTTTTCAGCTACAAAGGCCTTCCTTATCTTTCTGCCTTCTTCTGTCTTTATCGGGATATTCTGCAGGTTAGGGCTGCTCGAACTCAAACGGCCCGTGGCAGTGACGGTCTGATTAAAAGAGGTATGCAGACGATTCGTCCTCGGGTTGAGCATCTCTGGCAATGCATCAATATATGTTGACTTTAGTTTGGTAAGCTCTCTATATTTGAGCAGTTCCCCTGCCAGAGGGTGAATCTGCGCCAATACCATTAGTACCTCTACGTCTGTAGAAGGGCCTGTCTTTGTGCGTTTAACTACTGGAAGTTTTAACCTCTCAAACAAGACCTCGCTCAGTTGTTTGGGTGAATTTATATTGAACTCGCAATCTGCCAATTTGTAAATTTTTAATACTATGTCTGAAAGCTCATCCTCCATCCTTTTTGACATCTTCTTCAATAAATCCGTGTCAATCGCAACGCCATATAATTCCATATCAGCTAACACACCTATAAGAGGCATCTCCACCTCTCTGAAAAGGCTATCAAGCTCTTTTTCAAAAAGGAGTTTTTCGAGTCTTTCCTTGAGCCTGAATGTTACATCACTGTCCTCGCAGGAATATCTGCTCACCCTTTCAACTTCTACCTCATCCATCCTCAATCTCTTTGCGCCTTTTCCTATCAAATCCTCAATAGGTGTCATCCTGTGGCCTAAATATTCAAGGGATATCTCATCAAGGCTATGACTCATTTTCGAGGGGTTTAGAAGATACGAGGCGAGCATAGTATCAAAGACAATCCCTTTTAGCCTTATTCCATAATTTGCAAGAATAATTAATTCGTACTTTATATTCTGACCAACCTTGCCAATTTTCTCATCTTCAAATATTGGCTTGAGTTTCCCCAATACATAATCAATAGATATATCCTTGAACGAAATGTAATACGCCTCCTTGGCCTTCCAGCAAAAGGATACCCCAACGGGTCTTGCTTTTATTGGGTCAGGGTCTGTGGTTTCAAAATCAAAGGCAAATTCAGCAGTTTTTTCTAAAGACTTTAAAAATCTCAAAAATTCTTCTTTTGTCTCAATTAGTTTATATGCTGAATCCTTTTTTATGTCCAGCTCCTCAACATAGAGAGTTTTTAAAAGACTCTTAAATTCCAACTCTTTATAGAGCTTAAATAGTTTCATTGAATCAGGGTCTTTTATTTTCAGTTCCTCTAAATCAAAATCGATTGGGACTGAAGAATCTATAGTGGCGAGTTTTTTTGAAAGCCTTGCCAGTTCCTCATTCTCTTTCAGGCGCTTCTTAAGGGATTCGCTCTTTATCCTGTCTAGATTCAAAAATATATTATCTAAAGTTCCAAATTCTCCCATCAGCATAACAGCAGTCTTCTCACCTATCCCTGGAACGCCAGGTATATTATCAGTTGCGTCGCCCATCAAGGCCATAATATCCACTACTTTATCTGGGCCGACGTTGTATCGCTTTTTTATGGATTCCGCATCAAATATCTCGCCTTCCTTATGAGTATTATATACTTTAATATTATCATCTACCAATTGGAGGGCATCTTTATCGCCTGTTACAATAAAGACATTTAAATGAATCTTTTTGATTGCTTTCTTTGCTATGGTCGCAAGGACATCATCTGCCTCATAACCTTCCTTTTCAAAGATGCGTATATTTTGAGCTGAAAGAACCTCTTTTATTATTGGCATCTGCTCAACGAGACCTTCAGGCATTGGTTTTCTATGGATCTTATACTCTTTATATTGGGCGTGCCTGAATGTGGGACCTTTTAGGTCAAATGCGACTGCTAAATATTTGGGATTTTCCTCTTTAATAATCTTATTTAACATAGTCACAAAACCATAGATTGCGTTCGTAGGCATTCCTTTCGAATTCGCCAAATCCCTTATTGCATAATATGCCCTGTAACAAAAAGAGTTGCCATCGATAAGTATTAATTTTTCACTCATCTATTTAATGAAGACACAACTTATGGAAGGCCTTACAGGCCGACATAAGTTGTTGTCTGAATTAACCCCGCACTTTGGATTGAAGCGGTTAGCTTAAATTATAAAGATTAACGATTTAAGGATTTTTATCATTAAAGAATTAGTAATTTATTTTCATATGAGAATCAAATATATCCAAAGTGCGGGGTCAAATTCGTCCCGACTGCCTCGTTCCTTAAAATCAGGGCAGTCGGGACTCATTTGAAAAGGTGGGACACCTTATATTTTACCTATATTTTGGTAGCCCCGCCCTTTTGGCTGAAGCGGTTCGTCTTGAAAACAAAGGTTGAAATTAGTTTTAGGTATCATCGGGATTTAGCTTCTCTTATTTTATGATAGTCTAATTTGCCAAAAGGGCGGGGTAGTGCTATTCAGGCAGTATGCTAAGTATTGCCTCAAACTCTTCTTTTGCTTTTGTATAGTTTTTCTGCTGAAAAAATCTCATCCCTTCTTTATAGTGGTCGCTAATCCTCTCCTCCTTCATCTTATCTTTAACCTCATTTTCGAGTTCATAGATAGATCGGTCATCAGGCGCAATCTCTTTTGCCTTTCTCAGGCTGTCGAGGGCGCGCACATATTCTCCATTTTGATAAAAATTCTGGGCATCATTCAGGTATCTATGCGCAGATTTACTTGCTGGGATTGATTCCTTTCTCCTCTCTTCACGGAGCCTCTGCTCTGCAAGCTTTAATGAGGCCTCTAATTGTTTCTTTCTTACGTCTTCTGGCATAGACTTCTTTTTAGCTGGCGAAGAGGCAGGACGTTCTATCTTTGTCTCTGGAAGTTCTCTCTCCTTTCCTATCCTTGCCCATTTTGAAGCCGGGGCTTCTTCTTTCTTTACTTCTATCTCTTTCTCTTTTCTGGGCGTTTCTATCTTCTTATATATTTTTGGCTCGAGTTTTTTAGGTTCAGCCTCTCTGGTATATTCAACCCTTTGAGGTATTTTCCCCTCTTCTATCATTCCCAACTTCACAAGTCTTTCTTTTGCCTCTTTTGTCCAGGTATCATCCGGACTGCCAAGCCTATATCGTCTCATCCAATGATAGGCTGCCTTCTCAACCTCTCCCTTCCTTTCATAAAGAAGAGCAAGGTTAGTATGGGCCTTTGCATAGTCAGGGTCTATGGTTAATGCCTTTTTGTACTCTTCCTCAGCGCGGTCCAGCCAGCCTTTTGTCTCATAGATTATCCCAAGGTCATTATGCGGTGCAGCATAATTTGAATCCAATGAGGCTGCTTTCTGATAATAAGATATTGCGCCCTCTATATCCCCTGCCTGCTGTGCCGCATATCCTTTGTCTCTATATCCCTTAGCCTGTTCAGCAAGAGTAAGTGCAAATACTGAAATCGGAAATATAGCGAATAAAGAGAGCACAATAACAATTGAAAAAATTCTCTTACTCATTTTTTATATAAGTCTATCATATTAAAGTTATTGAGTCAAGTCTCTTTCTTCTAATATCTTCGTAAAATACCCGCCAGTCAAGGCATCTATATCTGCTGTGAGTTCCTGAAGCCTCAGCTCCTTCTCAAGCCTTGTCTTCAAATCTGTAGGCGGGGAGAACAAAAGTTCTATCTGGAGCCTTCTCCTTTCAAAGTACGTCCTTGTGATTTCATCTAAGATATCATCCCTCAATTGAACCATTAAGCGGCTTCTTGTATCTATGCTCGTCTGGTCATTATTCCAGATGAGGTCGCCTAATTCCCAGGTAAGTGAAACATCCCATGCTATGACATCATCTCCTTTAAGAAATGTATCGGGATTTGTGCCAGAGTCCCAGTGTAAGAGGTCAGTTACATATCTATCAAGCCCGACACTGAGGTCAGGTAGGATTGCTTTCTTTGCTGCAGCCTTTCGCCAGGACTCTATCTTTTGCGGATGGACCTCAGCATATCTAACGGCGATTTCCTGGAGCTCTTTTATGGTTGGCTCTGTGGAAAATTGATTGAATATCTTGTGTGTATTAAAGTCTGGCCCTTGAGAGGCTAATTGGGTATTATCTAGATTTAATCTAAAGACACCGCCCTTAGAGGCGAGCCAGAGAGATGAATTTTCTTTATCAGAAGAGATAGCGCGTATCTCTTTCTTATTTAATCCTTTATAGACCTCAATCCAGTGAGAGGAATCTTTATCAGTAGAAAAGATACCCGAATCCGTGGCTGCATATAATCTTGGAGACTGATTTGGACTAAATAATAGAAAGTTTATGTTTCTGTCTAAGAGTCCTGAATTGGTCAGTCTCTTCCATGTCAGACCTGAATCTTTGGAATAAAATACGCCAAAAGTATTTCCTATAAAGATTCTATCTCTGTTATTGGGGTCCTGAGTAATGGCTTTTATAGTTTCAGCGCCTTCTTGAAATTCTCCAACTTCATATTGGGTCTGAACCTCTTCCGGGATATCGGAAAGGATGTCTCTGGAGGTCTCAAATACCCTGTCCCATTTGTTTCCACCGTCAATAGAACGAAAGAGCCCTTCCTTTGCAGAGACTAAAATTATGTCTTTTTCTGTGTCGCAAAAGAGATAGGTTATGTCAGAATTTGAAAATCTCCCTTTTAAGTTCTTCCAATTTTTTCCATTATCAGTGCTAAAGAATAATCCTCCTCTTGTTCCAAGCAATATCTTGTCTTTATAGAATCCGACGGATGTCGCCCATCTTTCATCATCCCCGATTCCTGAAAATACCTTTTCCCAGCCAATACCAGAATCTGTGGAACGAAGTAACCCATCCCTAGTTGCTGCGAAGATAATCTCTGGCCTTTCTGGATGGATAGCAATAAAATTTACATTTCCATAGGAGGTGGAGGTTGAATATACCTTCTGCCAGGAATCCCCGCTATCCTGCGTTCTGAATATCCCTGAAGAAGAGCCTACAAATACAATATCTGGGTCATCCGGACTCACTGCAATTGTGTGTAGGTCTAAGTCTTTTAGGTTATGTGTGACATTTTCCCATTCTTGTTCAGCATATGAAGAGTGACAGCTTATAAATACAAATGTCCAAAAAATAACCCTGACCAAAGATTTAAGCCTCATAACCACCTCCTGTCTTGTGGCAGATTACTATACATCATAATATAATATTCCCGAGTTAATACCTGGTATGTTTGGAAATAATCTTACGCGTCATATAAGCTATAATAGTATCATAGACAAGGGAATTGGCAAGACTTTGAACCTATACAGACTTTCGTTTTCTATAAACTGTTTTTCCAGTCAGTAATATCTCTGAAAGAAAAGATAAGGGCTCAGGACTTTTGCATTCCTGAGACGAATAGCCTAAGGCTTCAATCGGTTCACCAAGTGGGTATATAGCCTCTCCTAACAACTCCTGCCTTTTCAGTATCCCTTTCCCTCTAAAGCTCGGCGAGATAACAGCAATATCTATATCACTGTAGCTCTTGGCACTGCCAGAAGCAAATGAACCAAAGAGTATCAATTGCTCTACCTCAATTCCTTTCTTCTCTAAACCATTTACCAATTTATTTAGTATCTTTCTAATTTTGTGGTCTCTTTTAGCCATTTTAGCAACCCTTTGGTCTTTTTTAGATAATTCTGTGCTACCTTTTTGTTGTACTGCCTTGATATCTCTGTTATATCTTCCGGATACCGAGTAGGAATACTCGCTTCATTAAGATGCGAAATAATTTCTATATGAGGCTGATCAATATAAATCTCACCTAATTTTATTAGGTAAAACAAATCATGGGTTTTTGGTGGAACCTTCTGAATCTTAAGAGCTACAACTGCTTTCAGAAATTTCTCAACTGAAAGATGGCACATAAAAATTACATAAATATAGCGGCTGCTTTTAAACATTGCCTCAGCAGTCTTGATGTCATATTCAGAACCTTTGAGCCAATTTTGGATAGACTTATTTTTCTTCTTACTAGCCATAAAAATACCATATCTTAACTCCAGAATCAAGAATAAAAGTAAAAATGGTATTTTTCGCATTAAAAATTGAGGATTAAACTCCTGTGAGGGCTTCTTGAAAGGCTCTGTATTTATCTTGTAATTCTTCTGAAACTTTAACACCTACTGGAATATCTATAGAGATTGCCTCTCCTTGCAATAAAGTAGCTAAATTATAATTTTCAAAGGCTATTTCTTGGGGAAGATTATCGTATTTTACTTCTACGCCTAATCTA
>JBBIOC010000041.1:0-254 GCA_037443585.1 Candidatus Omnitrophota bacterium | reverse complement strand
AAAGAAAAAAGCCCTTTCCCAGCTTAATACTTCAGCTTCTTTTAATGGGGCAAATTTGAGTCTTTGGATATCTTTGGGCAATTCTTTTGGGATAGTACCTTCAAAACCAAACACTATAAGGTTTTTATCTTTCATATCTTTTAAGTCAGTAAGTAATAATATAGTTATCTCCTGTGGTATTAGACCAAGCTTAATTAGCCTTTCAATATAACTTTTTTCTTCTTCATTCTGGGCTAATATATAAACCCTTGGCT
>JBBIOC010000040.1:270-10711 GCA_037443585.1 Candidatus Omnitrophota bacterium | reverse complement strand
AGAGAAAGCCATTGTCAGAACTGATAGGGGAACTTAATAAGCAGTTGAGGGTGATCTTAGGGTTTGTAAATAAAGGATTCCGTGATGCATATTTTAATGAACTTTTACCTCTTCTTAGAGATAAAAAAATCCCTGAATCAGAATTAGAGACTCTTTCAGAAAGAGTAGTAACTTTGATGGTAGCTAAGGCCGTAGCAATGAGAATTCAAAGAGGCCGAAGAATTGACAATATAGAGACCGCCTTCTTTAATAAAGTCTTTAGAGAAAAACTTGATTCTCCTATTTGGATTTACCAGAATGAAGAAACAGAGACCATTCATATTCATTATAAAGATAAATATGTATCTTTAAACAAAGAAGGTGGCATAAGCTGGTCGAGTAAAACGAACTTTGAAAGGGCAGAAAAGCAATTAGCACTTGTTAGACCAGAAGAAGAAATAAAGTTAGCCAAAGTTAAAGAATCACCTGCAAAAGGCCTCTGCGTCACTGCAGATACCCTTCTTCCAGTGCTTCGCACTGATAAAGAGGTAGCCGCAGCCTTCAGGCTGCGAAAAGGCGACATAACGCAGGCTAAAGCCTGCGGCTACCAATTGATTCCAATAGTCAATGTCCACCCCGGAGACTATTGTCTATCCTTAAACGAAGAGACTCAGAAGATAGAACCCCACAGAATAAACGCCCTGCTTGATATGGGTATTAAGCCTGTGTATAGGCTTACTACAGCCTCAGGCCGCTCTATAAAGACTACTATAAATCATCCGTATTTAGTGAGGGGCAAATGGCTCAAGGTTAAAGAGTTAAAGATTGGATATGAGATTGGGGTGCCAAAAGGAGATTTATCTTCTACGGTAGGCATCTTCTCGGGTGTCAACGCCATCAATCACAATGCTAAAACCCTCGAGATAAAAACATACACGATATTTTCCAATCCTGAATCTATGAGTAGCAGGGGGGAGATTAATCAAGGATTTAGCAAAGGACAAAGGCTTAGCAGAGGAGATATAGAGTTTGATCTTTTCAATAATGCGTTTTTGAAGTTGTGGAGAAAGTTTCCTGAATTCACGTTCACCACTAGGAGTGAACTCAATTACTTTAATAATTGGTTGACTCAAGCTATCCCCAGTTCGCGCTTTATCTTCTCAAAAGGAACCAGTCCTAGCTTTTTAGCCTCTTCAATACCCTTTTTAAGTTTTAATATTAACTTGGGGTTTAGAGGCAGGTGTTCTTCAATAGCGTCAATCAGCCAGCCAACAGGATTGTGGAATACATACTCTTTGGTTGAAACGTGTTTTTCAAACTCTTCATCAAAAGCGCAAAGCAAATCCCATAATGAATATGTATCAAATACAAAATATCTGGGCGAACCCTTTTTATCTACTACCACCGCAGCCTTAAAGTCTTTAGGAAATGCAAGACCTGAGGTTTTGAGTTCTTTAGGAATGTTTGCAAATTTTTCTAATGTTTCTAATTTAGCAGGCTCTTTTGCTGATACCTTAATTAATGATTTAGATTTCATCTTTTTATATCCTTTTGTTAAAAAGTATAACATACTAAGTTTAGGCCTGTCAAGGTTATTCTGCCTCTCAAATGCTGAGGCATCAGATATAGCAGCTTCGCCGCTGGTTGATGGTTCAAGGTTAATGGTTCATAGTAAAAACTTAAACAATGAACAAAGAGCAATGACCAATGAGCCTGACAGCGAAGCTGGCAATACCGACATCCTCTGGGACAGAATCGTCTCTATCGAATACGTGGGAGAAGAGCACGTCTATGACATAGAGGTAGAAGGCACGCATAATTTTATCGGGAATAATATATTTGCGCATAATACGGCGATAAAAGAACAGCCACCAGCCGCCGAAGCCTTAGCCATGCCAGATTCGATAATTTCTGAACCTATTTCAGCTATTCCTCACGGTTCTAAAATTGTGGAGAAGCATGGCAAAAAACTTTGCATTTCTCCACATGCATTAGAAAAGATGGAAAAGCTTGATAGTCTTATTAGAGATAGAGATATGGTTGCAGAAATTGCTGGTTATGGTTTGACCAAAAAGTTTGATGAAAATACAACAGTAGTCGTAGATTTCATTACCCCTCGCGAAGGGAAAGTTTTAATTATTGAAGGGTTATTTCTAGACCAGTTCGTTTCAGGTTTAATGAGAGCTGTTGCTAATTCGAAGGAATTAGTCCTAACAATAGAAGATGATAACATTGTATTACGTTCTGATATCGAGGACTATTCAATGATTGTAAGAGAAGATTTTGCATGGAGATGCATTCAAGAATATATTGGGAAACTATCTTCTGAAGCCCTTCCTCCGGAACTAAAAGATGTAAAAACTATTATAAGAGAAAGAGGAACCATACCTTTAGATACTGATTGGGATTTTGTAGTTGCTGGTGGTAGTACATGGGTGACAGATCATTATAAAGAAAGAGTTTCCGAAGAAGCAAGATATCAAAAAGCATTACCTAATTTTACAATGCATCACCACCCTCATTTAGGCCTTGCGGTAGCTATATTTGAAGAAAAACCAGTGGAACAACGAAAAGAATATTATAGAACCCTACTTAATTTCTCACTAGGCGACCTCAGATATATGAAAAATGCGAAGGTAGAGTGGTTTGAAATCAGAGCATTTGGAGAAGCTGAAGATTTATATTCAGAGACGAAAGTAACTAGTGAATATTACAATATGGCAGAAATTGACAGATTGACATTACCTTTAGGAGAACTTATTGACGAATTACTTAAATTACCAGTAGAAGAAATAAGTCTGGATAGGTTATATGATTTAATTCAGAGATTGCTTCCTGTATTCAAAGCGTTAGAAAAAGAGGGATATAAGAAAAAAGAAACAATTTTAAAGTATGTTCTTGGTGATGAACGAATGCGGAAATTGAGTGATGAGGTTGGTTTACCCGAGGGTATTAAAAATATAAAAGATTTTGTATTACATTTTATTTTGAAAGGTTCTATAGAAGGATTGGCACAGATTAATATGGAAGCTTTAAAAGCACATGTTCAAAATGAAACTTTTACATTGTTCCAAAGGACAATAGAGGTTTATGGAGCTCACACAGAATTTGATAATATAATTTCAGACTATTTAACTAAACATAATCTATGGGATTTACCACTTGACACTGATGTAGAGAGGATAAAACAAGGTGCAGAATTATGTAGAACATTTTTAGCTTCCCTTAATATCTCTGTAGAATCCCAAGCCAAAATCACTCCTGAGATTGCCGTGTCACCCGACACAACTGTCGCCACGCCAGAAGCCGAGGCGGTTAAGCCGTTCGTTGCCCTAAGGCCCACACCACTCCCTGAACAAGATGGAGGCCTCTGCATCACCGCCGATACCCTTCTTCCAGTGCTTCGCAGAGAGGGTCAAGGGTCAAGGGTCAAGGGTCAAGGATCGTCCTTCACCCTAGAGCCTAGACCCTACACCATTCAATATCTCCCAATCATAAATGTTCACCCCGGCGACTATTGTCTCTCCCTCAACGAACAAACCCAGAGAATAGAGCCCCACAGAATCAATGCCCTACTTGATATGGGTATTAAGCCTGTATATAGACTTACCACTTCTTCAGGACGCTCTATAAAGACTACTATAAATCATCCGTATTTAGTGAAGTTAGAAGTTAGAAGTTGGAAGTTAGAAGCAGAAGCTTTTACTTCCAGCTCCCAACCTCTAACTTCTAACTCTTCTAAATGGATTAAGGTTAAAGACTTAAAAATTGGGGATGAGATTGGTGTGCCTGCCTATCAAAAAGAAAACTCTTCAGCACGAAATGGTAGCTCATCGTGGTGGTCCGAAAAGACGACAAATAGTTTATTAGTGAAAAGTTCAGGTGACGACTTGTCAGTTAAGAGTCGTTTGAAAGCAGTTTTTAGCTGGTTTATATCTTTCGATGTGGTTCTAAGAAGGATTATTCCTGCGTGGTCAACTATCGGTGCATTGGCAGCAAAGTCCTTGTCGTGGGTGACGAGTACTCTCTTTTGTGAGGTACTGAGAGTGAAAACTTCGCCATTGGAAAGACCTTTGGGAGAGAGGATTACGTCATGTCCTAGGCCTGTGAGGAATGACAAAAGTCCTCGATGCACATTTTCATCAAGTAAAAAGCGCATTTCTCACCTTAAGAAAGGCAGGGTCAAACTCGCGGGCTTCCAGGACCCGAGCAGCATAGTACAAAGCTGCCTTTACGTGCTCAGGCGTCAATTCAGGATAGGCGTTTTGGATCTCCTTCACCGTTGCACCGTCCTCAAGCATGTCGAGAATCAAATATACCATGATTCGAGTTCCTTTGAAACAGGGCTTCCCGTGGCAGATATGCGGGTTAATAGAAATATAATTCTCAATCTCCATATTTACTCCTATTTTATAATGCAATTTTATTCTACATTTATAAATTTGTCAAGACTATTTAAACCCACAGTAGTCTATGCACAAGATTTAGAAAGCGAAATCCTCTGGGACAAAATCGTCTCTATTGAATACGCAGGAGAAGAACACGTCTATGACATAGAGGTAGAAGGCACGCATAATTTTATCGGGAATAATATATTTGCGCATAATACGTATGCTGGAGGCGCTGATGCCCCCTATATTAAAATTGGTTCCACTGAAAAAGACAGAGGTAGGTCATCGGGAGATATTTTTGTTTCAGAAAAATATAGGAACAAACTAATTGGGATATTTTTTAAGAGTAGGGATATTCTAAGATTTAAATTTGATAATGAGGGAAGAGTTTCTGATATCTATCTTTGCAAAAGAGATGGTGAAGAGATAAAATTTTTAAATCTAAGAGAGTTTCGAAATATATATCCAGAATTAGATGATAAAAGATTAGATATTTTAAAACGTAAGGCAGCAAAGGCAAGATTTGTTGCTTTAAAATATATAATAAGCAAAGAAAGATATAAGCCTTTGCAAGGACAAAATATTATAAATGAGATATGGTTTGTATTAAATGCAGAGGATTCTTTGGATAAGAGAAAACCTTATTTTGAATATGAAGGTATCAGACTCTTTGGGACAAATTTTGGCAGGATTCCAATCTTGCCTTTTGAGATATTAGAAGGGAATTTTGAAGATTTTAATGAGGTTGAGAAATATTATATTTTACAGCAAGCGCTAATGCATGAGATGAATGCAATTTATAATGGTTATTATTCAGAATTGAATGCAGAGGAGTCTCATAGAAAAAGTAGAGAGAATGAGATGAAAATGACGCTTGAGGCAATTAGAAAAAATATAATTCCTTTTGAAAGCTATATTAGAGAAGGGGTGCTGCATAGTGTATTAGATGAGTTTATTGATAAATATAAATTAACTAGTTTTAGTTTTCCACGATGGATAAAAAGAGAAGAACAGAATAATTCTGGATATCTTAGAGTTAAAGGCCGGGATGACAAATTCAGTGTGGAATTTAATGTTAGTTTTAAGACACGACCTAGAGATGACGGAGGAGAGGATGTTAGTTTAAATATAGGAATGCGGCAGTTTAAATTTATATCATATGTTATAGAAAATCGCTTTTCCTTTTCAAATCCAAGAGAAGTATTAAATGGCAAAGAAAAAAATTTATATGAAGATGTGGAATATGATAAAGGTGTAAAGTTAGCAAGATTTTTAGATTCAGTATATCTCTTAATAGAACAAGAAATCGGTAGGATTAAATTTTATGATAAAAATAGGTTAGGCAACTTAGAGAACAAAGATATAACTGCAAAAGTATCCTGTGTATTCGATTTAAAAGAGGGTTTACGGGGACTTCCAATTGTAAATGTAAGTATTAGACTATTTTATAAAGGAGAAGAGTTAGAGATAGAACCTGCTTTGACTGTGATACTAATAGAACAAATAGCGATGTCTAGGAATAAGCCATTTTTATTTAAAAGCCCAGAGCTTACAAGAAAGGCCTATCATGACTTGGCTACTTTGGCATTTCTTTTGGCATTTCATAAGAAAGAGGAATTTCTTAGCATCTTTGCGCTCGAAGACCTTAGATTTAGAATGTTAAATCAATTCAATGTAGAACAAAAAAAGGATTATGCAAGGACAGGGACAGGTTCTGCTTTGGATTCAGAACCGATCCGAGCTGAAATGAGTCATATCTTTGTTTTTGTAGCAAGCAAGAAGATATTAGAAGAAACAGAAGCCTTAGATATATTAAGAAAAGATTGTGATAGGGTTCCAGGAGGGAATAAAATTATTATAATAGCTGAGAATAAGGGAGTGAAAGAGAGATTGAGGAAAGCAGGTTTCTCAGATGATATTGAGATCTACATTCTTGATGAAGATGTAAAAGGGTATAGCCTCGATGAAATAAATGCAAGGATAGGTGTGGCTGGGAATCTTGTGAGAAATAGTGTGATATCTAAAAGCCCTGAGGTTGGAATTGATATTGATATCTATGCACATCGTCTGGATATCATCAATAAAGTAGACCTTAATTTGGCTAAACAGATTCTACAAAAGGTATAAAATATTTTTCCCTTTCTAACCTGGTTAGATTTGTCCACCTTCGCTCTTCAATAAGAAAAACTGCGATAGGAACTTCGGTGAGACTATCCGCCGAAGCCCTTACCATCGACTACGAGTAGATGGGCGAAGGCGGATGTCAGATTACAAGAAGATTTTTTTGGAAAGTTTTCTTGCCTCGTTTAGGAAGAATTCCTGCCATATTTTTGAATCTATTTTTTCAAGCATGACAGGCAGGTCTTTAGCCTCTTTTGCTCTAGAGAGTTGAGTGCCAAGATGAAGTGGGTCAATATGCCAGTCAAATTTAATCCTTGCTTTTTTAATCAGGCCATCAAATGTAAGGTTTATATTTTTTTTAAGAATGAAATAGATGTCAATAAAATCTCTAGCACTTGTGCGCTGTGAAATAGAAAATATCTTATTTATAGCTATATCAAGAAGACTATCTACCCTTATACCACCAATCAGTTTTGACTTTTCAAACTGTTCAAAAGGATAATAAGTAAACTCTATCTTTAGAATTTCTTTTGGAAATCGGAGCATAAAGATATTTCTATTGAATGCCTTTTGATAGTCAATATCTCTAATATTTAGTTTAGGCTTTATTTTTCTTAGAAACGAGTTTATGGTAATGAGGTCAAGCTCTCTTTCACTAAAAAAATCAAGGTCTTCTGATAGGCGGTGTTTTAGATAAAAGGCAGAGAGGGCAGTACCGCCAGTAAGATAGAAATTTTTTGAAATAGATTTTTCTTCGGAGATTAGTTCAAGGAATTTTTTTTGAGCAGGAGTCAGGATTTCTTTTTCCATAGAAGCATTTTGAGAAATTTCTTTTTGTGTGGGTCAAGATGGAGTCTTTTCCAGAATTTTTTAAGGAGTTTTTTATCGAGGCGCTCACCATTTAGGCCAAAATTTATCATCTGCTCTAGTCGCCAGATGATATAAGCATCGCCTGATTTCTTTAGGCTTTTTATATCAGTGCTCCAATTATACATTTTATAACAAATTATATCATAATTTCTTTGCTTTTTCAAAGACATTGATGTATATTAATACTTAATTAATACTTAATTTTCTTGCAAGATATATTTTTTTATGTTATAAAATAATCCGAGTCTTTTGGCTCGGTTTTTTTATGTTCTTGCCGAGGTAGCTCAGGTAGTAGAGCGCGGGTCTGAAAAACCCGGCGTCCCCAGTGCAAGTCTGGGCCTCGGCACCATCAGGCTTCGTTCTTCAACTTGTGATATATGGTATGAACTTCGTCTGATGAGTCAGGCGAAGCTCTTACCAGCTATTTCCTAATTGAAGAGCGAAGCCTGACCAATTCTACAAGGAGGCAGTAAATGAGAAGATTTTGTATAAGTATTTTTGTTTTAATTGGAATTATGTGGATGACTACTATTTCCTATGCAGCCATCCCGCACGTTATAAACTACCAGGGCAGGCTTACAGACAAAGAAGACAACCCCTTAAATGGAAATTTTTTGGTGACTTTCAGGTTTTATGATATTCAGGAAGGCGGAACAGCCATCTGGGAAGAGTCGCATATACTCTCAATTAGAAATGGCATCTTCAGTGCGCTTTTAGGTTCGATAAAGCCATTAGAGCTAAATTTTGCCAAGGACCTGTGGCTTGGCATAGAGGTGGCTACTGATGGGGAGATGACACCGAGGATAAAATTAGCAAGTTCAGGCTATGCATTCAATGCTGAGGCAATAGATGCCCTTGACTCAAGCCAGCTTCTAAGAAATGATATAGATGCTGTGATGCAAGGAGAGCTTACCTTAAAGAAGGATCTAAGATTGGAAGGCACAAGTAGGATTGTTCTGACGAATAGACAAGGCGCAGAATACTATCTATGGGTTGACAGTCTTGGGGATTTGTGGGTAAGTAAAGGGACACCGACTTCGGATAGTGCAGGCTCAAAGATTTTAATTGAGGTGCCAGCAAAGGCCCCTTCCAATTTTTTGAAGAATGCCCTGATAATTTTAATCTGTGTTGCGGCTCTCATTGTTGCGCTTATTCTATTTTCTATAAAAAAGCGATAATCTGCGGTTTGCCGATGTAGCTCAATGGTAGAGCAGGGCTTTCGTAAAGCTCAGGTTGGAGGTTCAATTCCTCTCATCGGCTCCTTATTGTTTTATGGCAAGGTTCCGTCATCTCTTAAGGGATAGGAATTTCTTTTTTTTGTGGTTTGGCCAGATTATATCCAATTTTGGCGACAGGCTAAATCAGATGGCCTTGATTGGCCTTGTTCATTCCCGCACGCCTGGCTCAACCTTAGAGCTTGCAAAACTCATCTCTTTTACAGTCCTGCCAGTTTTTCTAATAGGTCCTATTGCAGGGATATATGTAGATAGGTGGAATAGAAAATATACGATGATAGGATGCGACCTTTTGCGCGGATTTCTGGTGTTTATAATCCCCTTGGCAGTGATATATTCCCGCGGGATGCTGCCAATATATGCAATAGTCTTTTTAGTATTCTCTATAACACGGTTTTTCCTTCCCTCAAAGCTTTCTATAATCCCTGATATTGTTTCAAAAGATAGGCTTCTTTTGGCAAATTCACTCATCTCCACAACAATGATGATTGCAACTATATTGAGTTTTGGATTTGGCGGGATATTGGTCTTTAAGCTTGGCGTAAGGGGGAGTTTTTATGTTGACTCAATAAGTTATTTTCTATCAGCAGTAACGATTGCATTTATATTTGTAAAAGAGAGGGCGCAAAGACATATTAGATATGAAAGATTAAATAGCACAGCTTTGAGTTCAATCTTAGAAGAGATTAAAGAAGGCTTTCGATACCTGCGAAGCCATAAGGATGTCAGACTTGTTTCAAATATTCTATTTCTACTTATGTCCGGGGTAGGGGCAGTCTATGTTATTATAATAGTCTTTATTCAAGAGGCGTTAGGCTCAGCTACAAGGGATTTGGGGTTTTTGGTAATGTTTTTAGGCCTTGGGCTTTTTTTAGGCTCAATACTTTATGGAAGACTTGGCCAGCGGTTTTCAAGACAGAAGACGATGTTCTTTGCGCTTTCTATCACAGGGGCATTGGTGATTTTATTTACAATCCTTGTTGAGCAAACCTCTTCGTTTTTTTTGGCAGGTGCTATCTCGTTACTCTTAGGCGTATTTATTTCACCCATGATAGTCTCTTCAAATACCCTGATGCATGAGGTAATACCTGATGAGTTAAGGGGGAGGATATTCAGCAGCCTTGAAATAATTATACATATCGCATTTCTGGCATCTCTGCTCTTATTTTCTATTTTTGGGGAATTTGTTAATAGATACTTCTTACTTATAACGATAGGGGTTATATTTACAATAGCTGGGATATTTGGTTGCGCATCGAAAAGATATGGTAATGCCAAATTATATTCATCCACCTGATTATAAAGAACTCACAAGCCATAAAAAGATTGAGGTAGCAAGGCCCCCTAGTATTGCTATCATACCTTTATCTCAACATACTGGTGCGCCAGCAGAGCCGATTGTAAAAGTCGATGATTTTGTAAAACTTGGGCAAAAGATTGGCCAGCCAAAAGGCCTTATCTCAAGCGCAATTCATTCGAGTATCTCTGGTAAGGTAGTTGCAATTGAGGAGAGGCTGCATCCTACCTTAGGACAGGCCAGAGCAATTGTAATTGAATCTGATGGAAAGGACGAGTCCTTGTTAAAAGAGACCTATGTAGACGTGGGCCGTTTTTCAGCTGAAGCAATAAGGGAGATTTTAAGGGATTTTGGGATAGTAGGCCTTGGTGGCGCAGCCTTTCCTACTTATGTAAAACTTACCCCCCCGGCGAATAAAAGGATAGATACCTTTATATTGAATGGGGCTGAGTGCGAGCCTTATCTGACCTGTGACCATGCCTTGATGCTTGAGAAACCGCGGGAGATAATCCTTGGGCTTGATATTATATTAAAGGTGCTCGGAATTG
>JBBIOC010000040.1:0-247 GCA_037443585.1 Candidatus Omnitrophota bacterium | reverse complement strand
GGATTGAAGAGAATAAAGAAGATGCGATTGAGGCGATGAAAGAGGCGCTTGAGGTGGAAGGTGGAAGGTGGAAGGTGAAAGGTATAAAGATCGTAAGCCTCAAGACGAGATATCCGCAGGGCGGGGAGAAACAACTTATTAAGACAGTCTTAAATAGAGAAGTGCCTTCTGGCGGACTGCCTTTAGATATCGGTGTTGTTGTCCATAATGTCCAGACCGCTTATGCTATCTATCAAGGAGTATATTT
>JBBIOC010000039.1:0-11007 GCA_037443585.1 Candidatus Omnitrophota bacterium | reverse complement strand
TGGTGGTAGAAAGGGAATTAGGCCTCTTTGCTTATGAATTTAAATTTGCAGATAAAGTGCAACCATCGGATTTTAATGGGATTAAGTCGGTGATTAGTGCAACGGGCAGCAGGCTAAAAGCTGGATTTTTTGTAAGCCGTCAGCCATACGCAGAAAGATTTGGCGAGAATTTGTTTGCAGTGCCCTGGTGGTATTTTTGTGTTTAAGGCGCAACAGACGCGTGGAATAGCAGGTCTTAAAGGGATAGACGAAGGTCTGCGCTGGAAGGCGAAAGCCTGCGATAGAAACAGGAAAACTAACCATGGAGATGCACAGACCACTATTTATATCGTCTAAGCGGATGTATTTCATCTTCATACTTTTCATCTATGCGCTAGTTTCTCTTTTGTTCTTGCTTAAACTTAGAAGGAAGGGGATTGCTATGAACTGGAAGAGGGATATTATTACCTCAGCCGTAAATAGAAATATTAAAGCCGAGGTGACTTTTGATGGACGGCATGAGGTTTTCACCTGGGAAGGTGATTTTGAAGAATTTAAGGTGGAATTTGAAAGCTGGCTTACATATGATAATGTGCAATTCGTAAAAGGAGATTATCTTTTAGAAATAAGATACGATAAAGGCAAGGATAAAGAAGAAGCCACAGATTATCTATCCCACCTTCCCTATTTAGTAAAATTGGATACTAAATATTTCGATAGGTCTTTCTTAAAAAACTACAGAGATGAATATGACTCAATCATCGGGGAGATAAAGTATTTTTTTGAAAAAGGCAGACCAATTAACTTTGATATTTTCAGCCCCAAGGCAAAAGAGATTCTGGAAATTTTGATTTTTGGTTATTTTACTTATAAGAGGTTTATAGATTGTGTAGAAAAGCACTTCCCAGATTTTTTTAAGAAGATCCGCAGTTATGGAGGTAAGCCAATTACGGAAATAATGGATGTTTTTAAAAGTTCCAACATTTCAAGAGAAGAGCTTGAAATAGAAATAAAAAAGGCTATTAATAGAGAGGAATTTGAAAAGGCAGCTTTCTTGAGGGATAAGCTCAAATCATTAAAATGAAGATGTCAAGGGGGCTAGGGGGTTTGCAGGGAACTGACAGCCGTGGAGAATGCAGGTCAGTTTCCTGCTCTTTCGCCCAGGTAGTGAGGAAGGCATATGAACTCGCAGGATTTGTTAGTAGAGAGAATATTAGTAACGTGGGTTCGCAGGGAACTGACAGCCGTGGAGAATGCAGGTCAGTTTCGGGCGCTACTCCAATAGTCGTAAGCCAGGTTTAAACCTGCCCTACGGCCTTTATTATCTTCGCCATAGATTTTCTGCAGATTTGGATTTTTTTTCACCAAAATATAATTTAGAAGAGATAGATAAGCTGATTTCAGGGTTTAGAAAATATTCAAGAGGGAAGATAAAATTGGAGTCTGAATTTATTAGAGGAAAAGGGGCCAAGGTTAGATTTTATAGTGTGCACATTAAAGGCTCAATCAGGCCATTAAAGATTGATTTTGTTGAGGATGTTCTTTTTAAAAAACCAACTATAAGAAAGATTGAGGGGATTCGCGTTTATAGTGTCAAGAATATATATTTACAAAAAATTGTTGACATAACAGGAACTCATTCTGAAATAGGAAGAGAGATAACACAGGGGCGCAGAGAGGCAAGAGATGTCTTTGATATTTATACGCTTTCTAAAAATATAAGGCCATTGCATTTATTCCTTAGAGAGATTCATAGGCAATTACAGAGGAGGATGATTCACTGGTATCAAACTTTTCCTCGGCAGGAACTCAAGCTGGCGTTTTTGGATTTAGATATATATGATAAAAAATTTGATTCAAGAAAGGCGATTTCTTATCTAGAAAATGAAATAAAAGAATTTATAAAAGAGGCGATAGAATGAGGTCCAATATATCTAAGTATTTTTGGGATTTAAATAAAAGGGCTCTTAAAGAGACAATCGATATTTTTAGAAACCCTGGGCATCCAAAGTTTGTCTTAAGATTAGTCACTTTGCTATCTCGCTGTGATGAACCCAAGGAATTGTTTTCTTTTATTTCAAAAAAGAGATTTATAGAATCCTGGCCGAAGATTCGAAGATATTGGATAAAGATTCAGCAGGAATCCGAATTCAGAGATTGGTGGCAGACTATTTATGAGCAGCTCTTACAGAAATATCGCAAAAAAGAAAAAACTCCTAAAGGCAGACCATCTGAATTATTTTTAAAATTCGGGAAGATTATTAGAGATGCAAGGGTAAAAAAGGGTTTAAGTCAAATGGAGCTCGCTTTTAAGGTAGGAATGAAACAGCCGGATATTTCTAAAATTGAAGAGGGTGTGAAAAATATTACGTTAAAAACCTTGGCTGCTTTATGTAAGGCATTGGAGATTAAAAGAATAAATTTTTAATAATGAAGATTTTGAGGCTCATAGCTAGGCTTAATATAGGGGGGCCGGCGAGGAATGCGGTGTTGTTGACAGAGGGGTTGAATGATATTGGATATGAGACAGTTTTGGTATGTGGGGAAGTTGATAAAGATGAAGGGGATATGGGGTATTTGGCGAAGGAGAAGGGGATTGAGCCTGTGGTAGTGCCGGAATTAGGCAGAGAACTATCGTTTTGGAATGACTGGAGGGCGTTTTGGAAGTTATATTGGATAATTTGCAAGGAGAAACCGGATATAATACATACTCATACAGCAAAGGCAGGGGCGTTGGGGAGGTTGGCAGCATTATTATATAAATTAACATCTAGTTCGTGTAAAGTAATTCATACATTTCATGGGCACGTGCTGCATAGTTATTTTGGGATATTTAAAAGTAAGATTTTTTTATGGATAGAGAGGATTTTGGCAAGATTTACGGATAAAATTATAGTAGTTAGTGAAGCTTTAAAGAATGAATTAGTAGAAAGGTATAAAATTGCGTCTGAAGAGAAATTTTGTATTGTGCCACTTGGCCTGGAACTGGATGGGCTTTTAGATTTGGAGTTACCCGTTCAACCGCGTAGGTTGAACGCGGTGCATATTGGAATTGTGGGGAGGCTCGTGCCAGTAAAGAATCATAAGATGCTATTTAAAGTTGCTGAGAGGATTTGCTTGAACAATAATATAAAATTTATTGTGATTGGGGATGGGGAGATGAGGGAGGAGCTAGAAAGATATATAGAAGAACTGGGGATAAGTGATGTGGTGGAGTTTAGGGGTTGGATAAGGGATTTATGCGAGATTTATAAGCGGTTAGATATTGTGGCACTTACTTCGTTAAATGAGGGGACGCCGGTCTCTTTGATTGAGGCAATGGCTGCGGGAAGGCCTGTAGTAGCGACAAGGGTAGGCGGTGTTCCTGATGTGGTAGAAGATGGAAAAAGTGGTTACCTTGTAGAGTCGGGTGATATTGAGGAGTTTTCAGATAGATTATCTGAACTAATCGCTGATTCGGAAAAAAGAAGGTGTTTTGGTGAATATGGCAGAGTGTCTGTGCGGGATAGATTTTCAAAAGAAAGATTGATAAAAGATATGGAAGGGTTGTATAATAAAAGTTTGTTATGAAAGCATTGATTACAGGTGGAGCGGGATTTATAGGGTCGCATCTGGCGGATGAGCTTATTAAAAGAGGCTACCAGGTTGCTATTTTAGACAACCTTTCTACAGGCCGCTATGAAAATATCTCTCACCTTGAAGGCAATACTAATTTTCAGCTTGTTATCGGCACAATCTTAAATGAGGCGCTTATTGACAAACTTGTGGAGAGATGCGATATTGTATTTCATCTTGCGGCGGCTGTCGGAGTAGATTTAATTGTGAAGAAACCGTTAGAGTCGCTCTCTACAAACATAAAAGGCAGCGAGATTGTCCTGGATATGGTTCATCGCTATCATAAAAAGGTTCTCATAACTTCTACTTCAGAAATTTATGGCAAAAATACAAATGGGCCATTGAGAGAGGATGATGATAGAGTATTGGGTTCACCTTTAAAGGTCAGATGGGGTTATTCCACAGCAAAGGCAGTGGATGAGATGCTTTCATATGTCTATTGGAAGGAGAAGAGTGTCCCAACGGTAATTGTGCGGCTCTTTAATACTGT
The DNA here is from genome assembly GCA_037443585.1 of Candidatus Omnitrophota bacterium. Taxonomy (GTDB): domain Bacteria; phylum Omnitrophota; class Gorgyraeia; order Gorgyraeales; family JBBIOC01; genus JBBIOC01. Next base: position 6,923 of record JBBIOC010000039.1, on the reverse strand, counting down.
AGGACCACGACAGACAGGTGCATATGGGATGGTCATACCAAGATTTGTAGGCCAGGCATTGAGAGGTGAGGACATAACAGTCTATGGGACAGGCAAACAGTCCAGGTGTTTTTTGCACGTTAAAGATGCAGTTTATGCATTGATTAAAATAATAGAGCATCCAGAAGCAGTGGGCAAAGTCTTTAACATCGGCAGCCAGGAAGAAATAACCATAGAAAATCTGGCTAAAAAGATTATTGAGCTTACAAAGAGTAAATCAAGGATTGTATATATACCTTATAATGAGGCATACGAGGAAGGATTTGAGGATATGCAGCGGAGGGTGCCGGATATAACAAGGGCAAGGGAGCTGATTGGATTTCGCCCGACAGTAGATTTGGAAGGGATTATAAAAGATGTAGTTGCCCAATTTATTGGGCAAAAAACATTTGCCTGATAAATCAGGCAACTACAAAAATATGGTCAACCATTGTATCTTTCCATTTTTGATTTCTTTTATACTTTCATTTTTATTTACACCACTCATAAAAAGAATTGCCGAAAGCAGAAATTTTGTTGTCCAACCCTCTAAGGACAGGTGGCATAAAAAAGCGACTCCTATATTGGGTGGGATAGCGATATTTTTTGGATGGATAATCCCCTACTTCATCTTTTCGAGTTACAGTTTAGAGAAGTTAGGGCTCATTCTGACTGGCAGTTTGATATTTGCATTGGGCCTTTTAGACGACCTGCTCAATCTCAAACCATATACAAAACTAATTGGTCAGATTATTGTAGCAGCAATTCTAGTTGCCTTTGGAGTCACTGTTAAAATCGTTCCCTATCCTGCAATTGCTATTCCTCTTACAACCCTCTGGATAGTTGGAATTGTAAACTCATTTAATCTTTTGGATAATATGGACGGGCTTTCATGCGGTATCGCAGCCTTATCCAGCCTTTTGATATTTGTTTATTCCCTGATTGTAAATGATTTTAAATTAGGGCTTTTATCAATACATTTAGCAGGTTCAACCTTAGGATTCTTAAGATATAATTTTAATCCAGCGCAGATATTTATGGGAGACTGCGGAAGTATGTTTATTGGATTTATTTTAGCTACTATAACTCTATTAGGAAGCTGGAAAGAATCTACGCATCTAATAATGGTAATGGCAGTCCCAGTTTTAGTCCTTGCAGTGCCTATATTTGATACTGCCTTTGTAACGCTTATGAGAGGGTTGAGTGCGAGGAGTATCTTTAAAGGTGGCAGAGACCATATCTCTCATAGGATGGTGGTATTGGGTCTTTCAGAGAGGAATTCAGTTTTTGCGCTTTATTTAATCAGTCTATTTTTTGGTGGTGTAAGTGCAATTGGGATGTTTGTTCGTCCGATTATAACCTTTATTCTGATTTTATTGGGTGCTGTAGTATTGGCGTATTTCGCTGCTTTTTTAGGCAAGGTAAAGGTTTATTCTGAGAATGAGATTGAACTTTTAAGGAGAAAAAATAATAACGTAGTACTAAATAATATAATTTTACATAAAAGACGGATCTTAGAAGTTGTAGTTGATTTTATTTTAATATGTATCGCTTATATCTCCGCATATCTCTTAAGGTTTGAAGGGGTGTTGTCTTTGGGGAATCAAGAGCTTATATTCAATTCTCTTCCGATAATCCTCGTAATAAAATTTCTGGTATTCTTTAAGTTTGGACTTTATCGGGGCATCTGGCGTTATGTTGGTATCAGCGACCTTACAAATATATTAAAGGCAGTTACTGTTGGTTCTATTGCCTCTGTAATTGGGCTTCTCTTTATCTGGCATTTTGCAGGTTATTCAGGAGCAGTCTTTATAATTGACTGGGTTTTATTATTTATGCTTGTTTCGGGTTCAAGGATTTTGGAGCGGGTGTATAAGGAATTTTTTGACAATATAAATTCAAATAACAGAAACGGCAGGCGGCTTCTTATTTATGGAGCTGGCGATGCAGGAGAATTAATTTTGCGAGAGATAAAGAATAACAGACTTCTAAATTATCACGCAGTTGGATTTTTAGATGATGACAAAGAAAAGCTTGGCAAGAGGATTCATGGAGTTCCAGTTTTAGGCACAAGACAGGACTTAAACAGGATTGCAGATAAGCATAAAATTGATGAATTGTTGATAGCTATACCAACGATATCCAAACATATATTGGAAGAGATTATAGAAATCTGCACCAGTTTAGATATAGCCCATAAAAAGATTAATGAAATATTACCACGATGACACAACGTAATGTATTAGTCACAGGTGGAGCTGGTTTCATAGGAAGCCATTTGGTGGATGCGCTTTTAGAGAAAGGCTGCAGGGTTACTGTTTTGGATAATTTTTCAACAGGCAGGCCAGAAAATTTAGCCCATCTTAAAGTTAGGTCAAATCTTGAAATAAAAGAAGTGGATGTCAATAATTTTGAAGAAACAAAGAGATATTTTAAAGATATTGATTGGGTATTTCACTTGGCTGCCCTTGCAGATATTGTGCCTTCAATTACAGAGCCCATTAAATATCATCGCTCTAATGTGGATGGAACTCTGTCTGTCTTAGAGGCAGCGAGGCGTGCAGGGGTTAAAAGATTTGTCTATGCTGCTTCTTCATCCTGTTATGGTCTCCCCGATATCTTTCCTACACCTGAGACTGCAGATATAAGGCCCGAATATCCTTATGCCCTGACAAAATATCTGGCTGAGCTTTATGTCTTAAAATGGGCAAGGATTTATAAACTGCCTAGTGTTTCATTGAGGCTCTTTAATGTCTATGGGCCGCGTTCGCGCACCTCAGGGACATATGGCGCAGTCTTTGGAATTTTTTTGGCGCAGAAAATAGCTGGCAGGCCTTTTACAGTTGTTGGCGATGGGACCCAGACAAGGGATTTTACCTATGTCAGCGATATTGTAAGGGCATTTATTATGGCAGCAGAATCCAATTTTACTGGTGAGGTATTCAATGTTGGCAGTGGAAAGACTTACAGCATAAACTATCTGGTGGAGCTTCTTAAAGGAGAAAAAATTTTCATTCCTAAAAGACCAGGTGAACCAGACTGTACACATGCAGATATCTCAAAGATTAAAAGAATGCTTGGCTGGGAGCCAGAGGTGAGTTTTGAAGAAGGGGTTAAGATTTTATTAGAAAATATAGAATACTGGCGGGATGCACCTGTCTGGACGCCTGAGAAGATTGAAGTGGCGACAAGGGAATGGTTTGAACATCTTTCTAAAAAGGTATAATGCTTACAGGACTAAATTCCGCTTTGTAATCTGACAAATCTAACCAGGTTAGAATAGGGGATTAGATGGAGCAAGACGATACAAATCAGAAGATTAAAACATTAGATGAGCTAACAGATATTATTCAGAAAGTTAAAAAAGAGGGCAGGAAGGTTGTCCAATGCCATGGGGTATTTGACCTGCTTCACCCAGGCCATATCAGACATTTTGAAGCAGCGAAACAGGAAGGAGATGTTTTGATTGTGACGATAACAAAAGACCGTTATGTCAATAAAGGCCCGGGCAGACCTGTATTTAATCAGCGCTTAAGGGCTGAATCCATAGCTGCGCTTCAATGCGTGGATTATGTTGCAATAAATGAATGGCCGACTGCTACAGAGACAATTAAGAAATTAAAACCTGATGTATATGTCAAAGGGAGCGACTATATAGACAGAAGCAAGGACCTGACAGGCGAAATTTATAATGAAGAGGAGGCAATTCGCTCTGTGGGCGGAAGGCTCCATTTCACAGATGAGCTCAGTTTTAGTTCAACAAAATTGCTAAACATCCATTTCAGGGTATATCCTGAAGAGACAGATGAATATCTGAAAGGCTTCAGGGATAGATATTCAGGGGATGATATAATCGGGTTATTGAAGGAATTAAATTCGATGAAGGTCCTTGTCATCGGCGATGCGATAATAGATGAATATCAGTATTGTGCGGCTATGGGAAAATCCCCGAAAGAAAATATCATACCTACAAGGTATTTAAATAGAGAGATTTTTGCAGGGGGCGTGCTTGCAGCAGCAAATCATATTTCTGGCTTTTGTAAAGAGGTCAGTCTGGTGACCTGCCTCGGGACAAAAAATAATTACAAGGATTTTATAGATGGTCACCTTAAGCCAAATATAAAGAGAAGATTTTTCTTTCGAGAGGGTGTGCCGACAACTGTAAAGCGAAGGTTTGTTGAACCTGCATTTTTGACAAAACTGTTTGAGGTCTGTTTTCTGGATGATTACCCTTTGCCAGAAAAACTTGAAAGAAATATTTGTAAATATTTAAAAAGAATAATAAAGGATTTTGACCTTGTGCTCGTAGCAGATTTTGGACACGGGTTTATCGGTGAGGATATTGTCGAACTTATTTCAAATGAGTCAAAATTTTTAGCGGTCAATACGCAGACCAACAGCGCAAATATCGGTTTTAATCTGATAACTAAATATTCGAGAGCGGATTATGTATGCGTGGATGAGCCTGAGATGCGTTTAGCAACCCATAGTAAATTTGACAGTGTCGAAGATTTAATCCTCGACTTAACAAAAAGGTTGAAGTATAAAAAGATTATAGTCACCCTTGGGCATAAAGGTTCGATAGGGTATTCAAAGAAAGAGGGTTTTTCAGGGGTTCCAGTCTTTTCAAAAGAGGTGATAGACAGGGTTGGTGCGGGTGACGCCTTTTTATCAATTACCGCGCCCTGCGCAGCTGCGGGTTATCCGATGGAGGTGATAGGTTTTATCGGCAATGCGGTCGGCGCTATGAAGGTCTTGATAGTTGGCAATCGCTATTCAGTTGAGCCAGTCCCGCTCTACAAATTTATCGCAACACTGTTGAAATAATTGGGAGGATAAATGGTTGGATATTTCAAAGAACTCAGCAGACTTTTTTCTAAGATTGAAACAACAGGCAAGATGGGAAGTCCTATTGATATTTCAAACGCTATTAACAAGGCCATTGATTTGATTAAAAGGGAAAGCTCTGCTGGCAACAAGATTATGTTTATAGGTAATGGTGGGAGCGCCTCGATTGCCAGCCATATGGCAATTGATTTCTGGAAGAATGGCAGGATGAAGGCAGTCTGCTTTAATGATAGTGCACAGCTAACCTGTCTGGGCAATGATTTTGGCTTTGAGCATGTCTTTGAAAAGCCAGTTCAGTTTTTTGCTGAGCCAGGCGATATACTCGTTGCTATTTCAAGCTCTGGGAGGTCAGAAGATATATTGAGGGGTGTTAAGGCCGCTAGACTCAAGAAATGCAGCGTTATAACAATGTCGGGATTTGATAAAGATAATCCTTTAAGAAAATTAGGGGATTTGAATTTTTATGCGCCTGCCAAATCCTATGGATTAGTAGAGATAACCCACCTTACACTCTGCCACTTTTTCTTGGATACAATAATTGAATCTGCCCTGCCAGAAGGGTCTAAATGAAAATAGATATATTCAGCCTTAAAGAACAATACAAAAATCTTAAGGACGATATAACCCAGGCGATAAAGAAGGTGATGGGTTCAGGGCAATTTATATTAGGCGAAGAGACAAGCCTTTTTGAGAAGGATTTTGCTGAATACTGCAGCGTAAAATATGGCGTAGGTGTCAATTCTGGCACAGATGCCTTATTTTTGGCTTGTTTAGCTTGCGGGATTGGCAAGGATGACGAAGTAATCACTACATCTAACACTTATATTGCTACTGCCCTTGCCATCTCTATGACTGGCGCAAGGCCAGTCTTTGTAGATATAGATGAAAAGACGTATAATATAGACCTATCTAAGATTGAACGCTCAATAACAAAAAAGACAAAGGCTGTCTTGCCTGTGCATTTATATGGACATCCTGCTGATATGGGCCCTATTTTAAAGCTCGCTAAAAGATATAGACTCAAGGTTATTGAAGATTGTGCCCAAGCGCATGGGGCATTATATAATGGAAGAAAAGTTGGCAGTTTTGGTGATGCGGGCTGTTTCTCATTTTATCCGACAAAAAATTTAGGCGCATTTGGCGATGGTGGAATGGTGGTTACGAATTCCAAAGAGATTTATAAACGGCTTTTACTTTTAAGGGATTATGGCAGAAAAGGCCGATATGAGAACATAATAAAGGGTTATAATTCCCGGCTTGATACAATACAGGCAGCAATCTTAAGAGTGAAACTTAAATATCTGGATGAATGGAATGATAGAAGGCGCACAAATGCTGAACTCTACACTAAACTTTTTAAAGAAGCGAAGCTTAAGGTTATATTGCCTTTTGAAGCAGATTATGCAAGGCATATCTTTCATCTTTATGTGATAAGAGTAAAGAATAGAGACAAGGTAATGGAGCGGTTGTCTGAAAGGGGGATTCGCACTCTGATTCATTATCCAATACCAATACATCTTCAAGAGGCATTTAAGGAATTAGGTTATAAAAGAGGTGATTTTACAATAACAGAGAAGGTTTGCGAAGAGGTTTTGTCACTTCCAATGTATCCTGAGTTAACGGAGAAGCATATTAGATATGTAGTTGCCCAATTTACCAATTTACCCGTTCAACCGCGTAGGTTGAACAGGTTGATTAATTAGTTATGAAGGTATTGCTTGTAGGTGCCTCAGGGGTTTTAGGTAGAAGGCTTTACAATGATATGATTCTTAAAAAATTTAATGTGCTTGGTACCTATTGCGGCCATGCATATGAAGGCCTCTTTCATTTAGATTTAAGGGATAGGCGAAGCATAAATAGAATATTTAAATTTTTTAAGCCTGATTTTATTCTTTTGACTGGAGGTCTTACAGATGTGGATTATTGTGAAGCCCATCCTAAATTGGCAAAAGAGATTAATGTCCTTGGCACATTGAACCTTATTAATAAAGCAAAGGAACTCAAAGCAGGATTCCTATTTATTTCAACAGATTATGTATTTGATGGAGAAAATGGGC
>JBBIOC010000038.1:1831-11154 GCA_037443585.1 Candidatus Omnitrophota bacterium | reverse complement strand
TTAACGAAAAACTTGCACAGAAGATTAAAGCACTGATTTCCACAGATTAAAAGACACAGATTTTCACAGATTTTTACCTGTAAATCTGTTTTAAATCTGTGAATCTGTGATTTTAAAAAATGTTAACAGCATTCCAAAAAAAGGTATATACTATTGTTAAAAGAATACCTATGGGCGAGACGAAGAGTTATGGATGGGTTGCGAGACAACTTGGAAGGCCCTATGCACAGCGGGCGGTTGGACAGGCACTTAAAAAGAACCCCTTTCCAATAATAGTGCCCTGTCATAGGGTTATAAGAGAGGATGGCACTTTAGGTGAATATGCATGGGGAAAGGATTTAAAAAAGAGGCTATTAGAAATAGAGGCGTCCAACCGCGTTCAACTGCGTAGGTTGAACAAGATACAACCGCGTTCAACTGCGTAGGTTGAACAAAGGTTGAACAAGATAGGATGTTATGTATGTTAGACCAGCTCAAGGCCAAGTTAGAACAAGCAAATAAGAGACTTTCAGAGGTATCGATTTATCTGGATATAGAGAAGAGTCAGAAACGGCTGAATCAGCTCCAAGAGCAGATTTCTCAGCCCAACTTCTGGAATGATGCAGAAAAATCAAAACCGGTTATACAGGAATTAAAAAATGTTCGAGCAGTCTTGGACCCATATTTTGAATGCAGGAAGGAATTGGATGAGACAGAGGAATTGGTTGTCTTGATAGAAAAAGAAGACGAAAATTCATTAAAGGAGTTGAACACCTCTATTGATAAATTGATTAAAAAGATTGGAGAGATAGAGTTCAGGGCGCTTCTAAAAGAATCACAGGATATAAATAATGCGATACTCAGCATACATGCAGGGGCTGGTGGAACAGAATCTTGTGACTGGGCTAATATGTTATTGAGGATGTATACGAGGTGGGTAGAGGATAAGGATTATAGTGCAAGCGTGATTGATGCATTGCCTGGCGAAGAGGCAGGTATTAAGAGTGCAGTTATGATAGTAAAAGGTGCGTATTCATACGGATATCTAAAATCAGAGAAAGGGGTGCACAGGCTTGTCAGGATTTCACCATTTGATGCAAACAGGCGCAGGCATACCTCCTTTGCATCTGTGGACGTGATACCTGAGATTGAGGAGGGGTTGGAGATTGAAATCAATGAGGCAGACTTAAGGATTGATACATTTCGTTCGAGCGGGAAAGGTGGACAACATGTAAATGTTACAGATTCTGCTGTGAGGATTACACATATCCCTACTAGTATTGTTGTTCAATGTCAGAATGAACGCTCTCAACATAAAAACAAAGTCACTGCTATGAAGGTCTTGAAGGCGAGATTGTATGAGTTAAAGATGGAGGAGCGCAAAAAAGAACTTGAAGCAGAATATGCAAAGAAGCAGAAGATTGAATGGGGCAGCCAGATACGTTCCTATGTCTTTCATCCTTATTCTATGGTAAAGGACCATCGCACAGATTATGAAACATCAAATGTTCAGGGTGTGATGGATGGTGAGCTGGATGGATTGATAGAGGCGTTTTTGAAATGGAAGGCAACTAAATGATAGGGTTTATTCTGAATAAAATTATTGGGTCGCAGAATGAAAGGGCATTGAAGAGGCTCTGGCCTATTGTTGAAAAGATAAATAGCTTAGAGCCAAATATCTCTTCCCTTTCTGATGCAGAACTTCGCAAAAAGACAGACGAATTCAGGGAAAGGCTAAAGAAGAGTGAGACTTTAGATAGTATCCTTCCTGAGGCTTTTGCTGTTGTTCGTGAGGTAGCGAAGCGCACAATCTCTATGAGACACTTTGATGTGCAGCTTTTGGGTGGGCTCGTCCTTCACCAGGGGAAGATTGCAGAGATGGCAACGGGTGAAGGAAAGACGCTCGTCGCTACATTAGCCGCATATTTGAATGCATTAAGCGGAGAAGGTGTCCATATTGTAACTGTCAATGACTATCTGGCAAAGAGGGATAGAAACTGGATGGGGCCGATATATGAATTCTTAGGCCTTACAGTTGGAGTGATTCAACATGATATGGACCCACATTTGAGAAAGATAGCATATAGGTGCGATATCACCTATGGCACAAATAATGAATTTGGTTTTGACTATCTCAGAGACAATATGGTCATCAGGAAAGAGGATATGGTGCAGAGAGAACTCCACTATGCAATCGTTGATGAGGTGGACAGTATCTTAATAGATGAGGCGAGGACGCCTCTAATTATTTCTGGACCTGCAGAGGAATCCACAGAGAAATACTATACTATAGATAAGATTGTGCCTAAACTAAAAGGGAGATTTATCTTAGAAAAGGATGAGATTGAGGCAAAGTATAAAGGCATAGATTTGACAAAGGGCTATGATTATATTGTTAATGAGAAGGCACAAACTGCATATTTGACTGAAGAAGGGGAATCAAAGGCAACACGAATGCTTGGCATTGAGAATCTCCATGATTTAGACACAATGGAAGACCGCCACCATATTATCCAGGCCTTGAGGGCGCACAACCTATTTAAAAAGGACGTAGACTATGTGGTGAAGGATGGGGAGGTCGTGATAGTTGATGAATTTACAGGGAGGTTAATGCCTGGCAGGCGCTGGTCAGATGGCCTGCACCAGGCTATAGAGGCAAAAGAAGGGGTCAGGATCGAGCGGGAGAACCAGACGCTCGCAACCATTACATTCCAAAACTACTTCAGGATGTACAAAAAACTCGCAGGTATGACAGGGACTGCATTTACAGAGGCTGCTGAGTTTCAGCATATCTATAAATTAGATGTGGCAGTGATACCTACAAACAGACCCTTAATTCGTACAAATCACCCCGATGTGATTTATAAGACCGAGAGGGAAAAATTTAATGCAGTCTGTAATGAGATAGAGAAACTTTATAAAAAGAGGAGGCCTGTTTTAGTAGGGACTATCTCAATAGATAAATCAGAACGTTTGAGCCTTTTGTTAAAGCGAAGAGGCGTGCCTCACCATGTCTTGAATGCGAAATATCATGAAATGGAGGCAATGATAGTTGCACAGGCAGGGAGGCTTAATGCGGTTACGATTGCAACTAATATGGCAGGCCGCGGCACAGATATACTCTTGGGCGGGAATCCTGAATTTATGGTGAATGACTGGCTGAGGCAGAAAGGCTTGAGCAAAGAGGCGGTCTCAAAAGAGGAATACGAGAAGATGCTCAAAGAGGCAAGAGAAAAGGTTGAAGAGGAGCACAAAAAAGTAGTTGAGCTAAGCGGTCTTCATATCATAGGAACAGAGCGGCATGAGGCAAGGCGCATAGACAATCAGCTGAGAGGACGTTCAGGAAGGCAAGGGGACCCTGGTTCTTCAAGGTTCTATCTCTCTTTAGAAGATGATCTTATGAGGCTCTTTGGTTCTGACAGACTCACCCGTATCTATGACAGGCTTGGGATAGAAGAAGGCCAGGACATACAGCATCCGCTTGTAACAAAGGCAATTGAGGTTGCGCAGAAGCGGGTAGAGGCGCACAACTTTGATATAAGAAAGCAGCTCCTCGAATATGACAATGTGATGAACAAACAGAGAGAGGTCATATATGCAGAGCGCAGAAGGATTTTAGAGGGAGCGGACCTGAAATCGCACATCATTGAAATAATAGAAGAGCTTATTGAAGAGGCTATGGATATATATTTAAACCCGCAGACGCATATAAATGACTGGGATTATAATGGAATGGGTGAATGGCTCTTATCAAAATTTGGAATAAGGATAGAGAATTTAGAAACTCTATTTGAAGGATGCGATAGAAGGGAGATGTTCTTTGACAGAATCCTTGAAGTGATAAAGAAGAGGTATGAAGAAAGGGAGAATGAATTCGGCAGTGAGGTCATGCGCGATTTAGAGAGGATGATTATGCTTCAGATTATAGATTCTAAATGGAAGGACCATCTATATGCAATGGATAATCTGAGGGAGGGGATAGGCCTTAGGGCATATGGCCAGAGAGACCCATTGGTAGAATATCAGCATGAAGGATATGATATGTTTATGGCAATGATAGATTCAATAAAAGAGGAGACGATTGAATTTATATTCAAGATAAGCTCTGAAAGGGAAGAGAGAAAGGCAAGAAGCGTATTTGAGACTATACCTCAAGAATTTATACATACGGAGACTTCGAGTTTTAAAGAGGCTGCGCAAGAGGCTGAGACAGTAACTCTTTCAAGAACACAATCCCAGACAGGCCAGACATACAAACGTGAAGGGAAGAAGGTTGGCAGAAATGAGCCCTGCCCGTGTGGGAGCGGGAAGAAGTATAAGAGGTGCTGCGGAAGATAAAGTGCGTTATTGTGTTATAGGGTTATTGGGTTATAGGGTTAAGACACAATAACGCTATAACCCAAGTAACCCAATAACAAAGATGTTACTTTCTATAGCTTCTGCTCTACTTTTAATTTTTTCCTTCCCAAATTTTAATCTGAGTTTTTTCGCCTTTACAGGTTTTGTTCCAATTTTTTTCGCGCTCGAAAAAAAGTCCAAAAAACAAGCCTTCTGGATTTTTTATCTCTGCGGAGTGATATTTTATTTTGGTGTTTTATACTGGCTTATACATGTCACATTAGCGGGGCTGATTTTATTAGTGCTGTATTTAGCATTATATTTTGGTCTATTTGGCTTTATTTTTATTAGTCTGAGGTCTGAGGTCTCATGTCTCAGGTCTCTATCAATCCCTGCCATCTGGGTTCTTCTCGAGTACTTACAGTCTCATCTTTTAACTGGATTCGGCTGGGCCTTGCTCGGATATTCCCAATTTAAAAATCTGCCCCTTATTCAGATTTCAGATATTACTGGAGTATACGGAGTATCGTTTGTAATAATGATGACCAATGTTGCGGTTTATAGGTCGTTTAGGAAGTCGTTTAAGGAAGCGATAGTTGCCAGCGCGGTTTTGGTTGCTATAGTGGGGTATGGGATGATAAGGGAGAATAAGGGAGAATGGGGGAGGAGCATTAAAGTTTCTGTCATTCAAGGCAATATTCCACAGGAGCTAAAATGGGACCCGGAGGCACAGGAAGGGATTCTGAACAAATACATCGTCTTAACAAAGATGGCTGCCTTAGATGGGCCTGATTTAATCATCTGGCCTGAGACATCTGTGCCAGGTTATTGGAGTGAATATGAATTGAGGGATAGGGTTTTAGATTTGGTAAAAGAGATTAAAAAGCCTCTTTTAATTGGAGTAATAACTGAAAGATTTAATAGATATTTCAATAGCGCTATCCTTATTTCAAAAAGAGGTGAGGTTCTGGGACAATACGATAAACTTCACCTTGTTCCATTCGGCGAGTTTATTCCATTTGAAAAGGTATTTCCAAAACTCAGGCAAATTATCTCTGTTGATATAGGGGATTTTACGCCTGGTAAAAGATTTCAGGTTTTTAAAGAAAATTTATTCCAATTTAGCGTCCTGATTTGTTTTGAGGATATCTTTCCGAGTCTGGTCAGGCAGTTTGTTAAGTCGGGTGCTGAAAATTTAGTCGTCATAACAAACGATGCCTGGTTTAAAAAGACAAGCGCCCCGTATCAACATGCAGCAGCTTCTGTTTTCCGTGCGATTGAAAACAGACGCTCTGTTATCAGGAGCACAAATATAGGGTTTTCATGTTTTATAGAGCCAACTGGCAAGATAAACGGCTATGTGAAGGACGAGAATGGAGAGAGCATTTTTGTGACAGGATATAAAACTATGAATGTTTCAGTCAGCAAAGGTTTAACATTTTACACAAGGTTTGGAGATGTGTTTGTAGGATTCTGTGGGATTGTATGTTTAATTTCTTTTATAAGGAGGAGATATGTTTCCTAATTTTCCCAAGGATTTTATTTCGTATATAATATTTGGGACAATACTTTTATCTCTGCTTTCAATAATCCTATTTTCCCTGCCATTTCTCTACTGGTGGCATCTGCGGCAGATAAGCCGAAAGCTATCAAAGATTATAAAGATATTGGAAGAAAGAAAATAACCCCCCTATTTCTATTGACACCCCTATATATATGGTATATAATTTTTTGATATATAGAAATTTATATTATGGAAGATATTAACGAACTTATAAGACAGAGATTGAACAAACTTGAGGCTTTGAAGGCTAAGGGAATAGAGCCGTATGGAAGGCGGTTTGAGAAGTCTTGCAGTATCAAGGAGTTAGTTGAAGATTTTGAAGAAAATAAAGAGGTGAGTGTTGCAGGACGCATTACTGCCTTGAGGCTCCATGGAAAGAGCGCCTTTTTGGACTTAAAGGATTATACTGGAAAAGTGCAGATATATTTAAAAGAGGATACTGTAGCAGGTGATTTTTTTAAAGAGATTTTTCCAAGCTTTGATATAGGGGATATAATTGGGGTAAAGGGCCAGCTCTTTAAAACAAGGACAGGCGAGGTGACTATAAATGTCCAAGAGGCAACTGTGCTGTCAAAGGGCCTCAGGCCTCTGCCTGAGAAGTGGCACGGATTAAAGGATATTGAAATTAGATACAGGCAGAGGTATCTTGACCTTGTTATGAATGAGGAGGTTCGAAAAGTTTTTCAGATAAGGAGCAGGGTTATAACATTTATAAGAGATTATCTGGACTCGCTTGGATATTTAGAGGTTGAGACGCCAATGATGCAGCCCATTCCTGGCGGTGCGATTGCCAGGCCTTTTAAGACGCATCACAATGCACTTGGAATAGACTTATATTTGAGGATTGCTCCAGAGTTATACTTGAAGCGCCTCTTAGTGGGCGGATTTGATAAGGTATATGAGATAAATAGAAATTTTAGGAATGAAGGGCTTTCACGAAAACACAACCCCGAATTTACAATGCTTGAGGTCTATGCAAGTTACTGCGATTATAAAGATATGATGAGACTTACAGAGGATATGATATGTAAGATTGCAGAGGGCCTATTTGGGAAAAGAGAGATTCCCAGAGGAGATACTGCGATTAGCCTTGAAGGACCCTGGGATAGAATCTCATTCTATTCTGCATTAAAACAGGCAACTGGGATTGATTTAAGAGGCGTGAAGGATATTAGAAAGGTTGCAAAGGACCTAGGAGTTGAGATAAAACCCGAGGATTTAGATATGGATATCCTCAATAATATCTTTGAGAAGAAGGTAGAGCCTAAGCTCACCTGTGCAACATTTATTGTAGACTATCCTGCTATCTTCAGCCCTCTTGCAAAGAGAAAGCAGGACGACCCTGAGCTGGTTGAGCGGTTTGAATTATATATAGCAGGCCAGGAGATTGCAAATGCATATTCAGAGTTGAATGACCCGATAGAGCAGAGAAGGCGGTTTGAAGAAGCACTTGAAGGGCGAAAGGAAGCTACGAGTAATGAAAAGGTAGACAGCGGTGTAAATATAGACAGCGGAGTTAATATAGACAGCGGAGTTAATATAGACGGGGATTTTTTACGTGCATTAGAATATGGTATGCCGCCTGCAGGAGGGCTTGGGATAGGTATTGATAGGCTTATAATGGTCTTGACTGGCCAGGATTCTATCAGGGATGTTATACTGTTTCCTCAGTTAAAACCAGAGGCGTAGATTATGAGTTATGAATTGTGGATTAGTCTTAAATATCTCTTAGCAAAGCGTAAAGAAAAGTTTATCTCTATAATAAGCCTCATCTCAGTCCTGGGCGTGGCAGTAGGTGTTATGGCTCTCATTGTGGTCTTGGCAGTGATGAGCGGGTTTGACAATGACCTAAGAGACAAGATTGTTGGCACAAATTCGCATATTATAATTGAACGAGAGGGCGGGATTGAAGATTTTAATTCAGTTATAGAAAAACTCAATACGATTCCTCATGTAATGGCAGGTTCTCCATTTTTAAATGGTCAGGCACTGATAAGAAAAGAAGATAGCGAGGGAAATATAGACGAGGTAATCGGGGTAATCCTTCGGGGCATAGACCCTGTAAGGGAATCGAATGTTACAAATTTAAAAAGATATATCATAGAAGGCGATTTAAATGTCTCTGGGAATGAGGTGATAATAGGCAAAGAGCTCGCAACAAAATTAAATCTAAAAATTGGAGATAACCTTTCCCTGGTTTCGCCTGTTAATACATTTCCGCAGGATTTCAGGGTTGCAGGGATTTTTAATTCAGGGATGTATGAATATGATTTGAATCTTACATTTACAGAACTCAAGACCGCCCAAAGATTCTATGGTGTAGATGGACTTGTAGGCGGCATTGGCATCAGGATAGACAATGTTTTAAGGGCAGAGCAAACAAAGAGAGAGATTCAGAAGGAGCTTGGCATTACCTACTGGGTAAGGACTTGGATGGATATCAATAGGAATCTATTTGAGGCCCTGAAATTAGAAAAGACTACGATGTTTATAATCTTGACGCTTATTATAATTGTCGCCTGTTTTAATATAATAGGCACGCTCATAATGGTTGTGATGGAGAAGACAAAGGATATCGGCATATTGAAATCCATAGGCGCTTCAAATGAAAACATTAGAAAAATTTTTATGTTGAATGGCTTTATTGTAGGGGTTGTGGGGACAATCTTAGGCACTTGCGGAGGGATTAGCCTCTCTATCTTATTAAAAAAGTATCCGATAATAAAATTACCGCAAGATATATATTATATTGATAGACTCCCAGTTGACATACAGTTCGGAGACTTTTTTGCAGTAATCTTGGCTGCGATAATAATAAGTCTTTTGGCAACGCTATATCCTGCAAATCAGGCGGCGAGGCTTGACCCTGTAGAGGCACTAAGGTATGAATAGCTTTTCAACCTACGCAGTTGAACAATTGTTCAACTGCGTAGGTTGAACACGGTTTCGAATAATATATGCTAAAGGCGGAGGATATTCATAAAATATATAGAGATGGCAAGAAAGAATTGCATGTCTTGAAAGGGATTAGTCTGGAGATAGAGAAGGCTGAGGTTTTAACGATTGCAGGGCCTTCTGGTGCCGGAAAGTCAACCCTTTTACATATACTTGGCGGATTGGATAGGCCGAATTCGGGCAAGGTTTTATTAAATGGAAATGAACTGTATAGTTTTGACGATAAAGAGAGGGCGCGTATTAGGAATCAAAGGATAGGTTTTGTCTTTCAGTTTTACCATCTGCTTCCTGAATTTACTGCGCTGGAAAATGTGCTGCTCCCCGGGATTATTAAAAATCACGGAGGTTCTAAAGGTGAGATAGCAAAGAGGGCAAAAGAGATTTTAATAGATATGGGACTTGGGGAAAGGCTGACTCATAAGCCTTCAGAACTTTCCGGCGGAGAACAACAGAGGGTAGCTATTGCAAGGGCGCTTATGAATGAGCC
>JBBIOC010000038.1:0-1819 GCA_037443585.1 Candidatus Omnitrophota bacterium | reverse complement strand
AGATTTTGTTGTGCGACGAGCCAACTGGCAATCTGGATTCAAAGATGGGGGAGGAGATTCTTAAACTATTGTTTGAGCTAAATAAGAAAAACTCTACTACTATTGTAATCGTGACGCATGATAGAGAGATTGCAGGAAGGGCGAATAGGATTGTGCAGATGAGGGATGGGATAATTGTGTAAAATATGGGGGTTATATGGGATTAAAAGTCTATATCAATGGCAAATTTTATGAAAAAGATAAGGCGCGAATCTCAGTCTTTGACCACGGGCTACTCTATGGAGATGGCGTTTTTGAGGGCATCCGTTCTTATAATCGTTTGGTCTTCAGGTTGAGGGAACATATTGATAGACTCTTTGAATCTGCTCATACGATTATGTTAAAGATTCCTTTGACCAAGGCCGCTCTTATTGAGATAATTATAAAGACATTGAAAGAAAACCGCCTTAAAGATGCATATATAAGGGTAATAGTAACAAGAGGGGAAGGTGACCTGGGTTTAGACCCAAGGAAGTGCAAAGCTCCAACAATTATAATAATTACAGATAAGATTGCTCTATATCCGGAGAAATTTTATAGAGAGGGGTTAGAGATTATAACTGTTCCCACGCCAAGGAATCTGCCTGAGGCATTGAATCCTCAGATTAAGTCTCTAAATTACTTGAATAATATCTTAGCCAAGATTGAGGCAGTAAACTCAGGTTTTGAAGAGGCGATTATGCTTGGCTCAAGTGGATATGTTGCAGAGTGCACAGGCGATAATATCTTTATAATAAAGCGGGGGACACTTATAACGTCACCTGCATATATAGGTATTCTAAAAGGCATTACAAGGCAGGCAGTTATAGAACTTGCAAAGAAATCTGGAAATGGTTTTGAGGAGAACGTGTTGACGAGGCACGACCTCTTTAATGCGGACGAATGTTTTTTGACTGGCACAGCAGCAGAGATAGTGCCTGTTGTGAAGATTGATGGACGCATTATCGGTGATGGAAGGCCTGGGAAGATTACTTTGAGGTTGATGAGGGAATTTAGGAAGTTGACGAAGACAGATGGGGTGAGGTATTAAATGAAGGCATCCTTGACATCATAGATGTCAAGGATTGTCTGAATTTAACCCTTGACATTTTGTTTGAAGAAAATCATCTACAAAATGTCAAGGGTCAAATTCGCACCTATCACTTACGACGACCCGATGGTCGTCGTAAGTGATGTGCTCATTTGAGGAGGATTTAAACATGCTATGCGATATCTGCGGTGAAAACCAGGCAACAGTGCACCTGACAGAGATAATAGACGACCAGATGACAGAGCTTCATCTGTGCGAGGAGTGTGCGCAGAAGAAAGGTGCACAGATGGAGAGTCACTTTGGACTTGCAGACCTTTTAGCTGGTCTTGCAGACCTAGGCGCGCAGTTTAAGACAAAGGGCGAGGAGAAGGTCAAGTGTGAAAATTGTGGGCTTACATATGAAGACTTTAAGAAGATAGGTAGGTTGGGATGTGGTGAATGTTATGCCGCATTTAAAGAGAACCTCTTTCCACTTTTAAAGAGGATACACGGCTCAACACAACACTTTGGAAAGGCGCCTAAGAGGGCCATTAAGGTGGTCAAGGCAAAAAGTGAACTGCAGGAATTGAGAGAAAAACTTCAAAAGGCGATTCAGTTAGAGCAGTTTGAAGAGGCAGCGAAGTTGAGGGATAGGATTAGGGAGATGGAGAGGAAGAAATAAAAAACACAGATTCTCACAGATTCAAAACAGATTTACAGGTATAATCAGTTAATCTGATAAACTAATAGTTCTTTGGTAGATTTATAGCA
>JBBIOC010000037.1:3827-11170 GCA_037443585.1 Candidatus Omnitrophota bacterium | reverse complement strand
ATATCATTATCTTGTCTTGACTTAAATATTAAAACATTGTAGATTATTTATATGTTTTCTCTGATAGAGCTGATTAAGAAGACTTTCAAGATGATAGAACGCGAAGAGCGCAAGATAGTAATGAGAAATTTTGCTTCCCTTTCAATACTTCAGGCCATAACCTATCTATTGTAAATTAGTTCGCTTCGTCCCGCCCTTTCTTACTTTTTATAACAGACGTTAGAAAGGGCGGGACTTCGCTCGCTAATTTCACAGATGGGCACAGATTAGAAGAAACAGATTTGCACAGATTTTAATCTGTGATAATCTTGCATCTTTTAATCTTGTGATCATCTGTGCTATATAATTTCCTATACTGCCAGTTATTATTGTCCCTTATCTTTTCAGGGTAATCGGCCCGGAGAGATTCGGACTTATCTCTTTTGCGCAGGCCTTTGTGCAGTACTTTATGCTCCTTACAGATTATGGATTCAATATCTCAGCCACAAAAGAAATCTCCCTCTGCCGTGAAGAACATGCCAGAGTCTGCACAGTCTTCTCATCAGTAATGATAGTAAAGATTGGACTTGCCTTTTTAAGTCTATTAATACTTGGCATTACTGTATATTTTATCCCCAGGTTCAGGCATGGCTGGATGGTTTACGTCTTTAGTTTTGGCGCGGTAGTGGGCAATACCCTTTTTCCTGTCTGGTTTTTCCAAAGATATTCATATAGATAAGCCGCAGGACCCAATATAAGATGAAGGCAATCATAATCACAGCTGCAGTAAGGGGCCTCTTAATCGATAGAGCCAGCATACATAAAATAATCAACCAGCTTAAAGCACCGGGGAAAATCTCTAAGATGCGCTGCAGTAATTTTTCTTTGCCTAAGATATTATGGCGCGAATAATTATAATTCATACGAATCTTATCTCTGGATAATCTTTATTGAATTTAAATTCCTGCTCTGTGGCTCTAAAAAATAGACAGAGCCTGTCTTATCACAATAGAAGAACGAACTATTATCCTCTATCTCAGTAATAAACTCTATATGGGGCTCGCCCTGCGGCTCTATCTCGCACAGATACAATCTTTCTTTATCGTTAAAGAGCACATGGGTTGGCTCAATTACCCAGAAACAATCTGTAATATTTCTTCCAGTATAAAGGATATTACTTTCTATGACATCAGAAAAATCAATGAGACCTATGGATTGTTTAGTCCAATATAAGAGTTTTAGATTGGCCTTATGGAGTTGAAGCCCTTCCACTCCCTTCTCAATTAGACTGTAGGGGAAGTAATTTGTGAGCAGCTCCCCTTTCTGGCTTAAGAATAAAAAGATATTGCTTTGTAATACCTTAATCTTATAGAAATCTGATTCACTGAAAACTGTAGCGCCAAACTGCGCATTGCCAAATACGGGTTTTTTCTCAGCCTTATCAAACGTCTGTCTGAAGATATTATTTTTATCATCCAATGTATATATCCATCTATCATGCACGCCGTAACCTTTAATATTTTCTAAGTAATGCGGGGAGACAGACATTGATTCAATATCCAGGGGCTTTTCCTGGATTAATTTGGAAATATCCAGAATCTCATAGGGAGTTTTAGCAAGATTGACATATAAAAACTTTCGATTCCATAAAGAGCCGCCGTATATAATAAAGATAGGGCTGTCCTCCTGGGTAAAAATAGATACAACGGGCAAATCAAGAAATTCTGAATCCAATGGCAGAAGAGGTGCGATCTCCCCTTCTCTGCACTCATAGACTTCGAAACTTCCCAGATTATCAGTCGAAGATATGAGAAAATAATCAGTTCCCCGCAATGGCCATAATTTTACAAATTTCTCTGAAAGGATTCTTTTTATCGCCCAGATTTTAGGGATAAGTATGATATTCTCAAATGCAGAGGCCCTTGCGGACTTCACAGAGACCTGTTGGGTCCATAGCTTATATCCCTTTTTCTTAAGGATGACCTTATAATCGCCAGGGATTAGCCCTTCTATGCTTGCAGGGGTTTTTTCTTGGTAGTGACTCTTTTCAAGATATATATCTGCTCCCTGCGGAATGGAGGAGAGATGTATCAGACCTGTCCGTGTTATCTCCTGTTTTGTTGGGTCAAAGATATAACCCAGGCAATACATAATTAAGATAGGGCACAAGATAAGATATAAGAGCGAAAAGATAAAAAATAGGATTCTTCTTAAAGTTATCATCTTTCGGTTATCAGGGTCAACAAGACTTAGATTCCACTTATGATTGAAGGAAATGGAATTGGATTTGAGGGCTGTTGCATATGTGGTTGCGCCATCAAGAACTCAATACGAAAATTCTACACCATTATTTTCTATATCGGCATTGCCAGATTAATCAAGCAAAAATATCTCAGATTAACACAGATTTATCTGTATTAATCCAAAGGTTTTAGATGAACCAAAAACTATCTGTGTTCATCTGGGAATATAATCTCTTATAGAAACCCCTTTGCATAACCTATTGTAGCGATAGATGATCCATTTAATTTCTTGTAGATCAAGCAAAAACAACTTCTGATTCTTTATCCTATTGAAATTCAAGGTGAAATAAAATTAATACCTAAAGAAATCCTTAAGAAATTTAGTTGAGAAATCTCTATGTACATTTTTTATGCACATATTCGGGTAATTTTTAGAGTCCCAAGCGCGATTTTCAGCCTTCATTTTCAGGCTGAGGTTTGTCATCTACATACTCAAGAGGCAATGCCCCTGTTTGGCTAGAATCCACACGACTAAAATATTGGACTCTTGGCCTTAATGTTTTTAAAGGCGTTAATTCGGATCGGACAGAATCTACGCTATTTTTATACACATCTCTAGGACTTAACTCTAATTTTAACTGCAATGCACTAAGAATTTTCATTAATGATTTGACAGAAAAGTTGAATTTACCACTCTCCATTAAAGAAATTGTTTGCTGCGATAGCTCAACATGTTCTGCTAGCTCTTTTTGTGTCCAACCTTGTTCTTTTCTCGTTTTCTTGATAATATCGCTGAGATTCCCAAGTTCAGGTTTTTTTAATATCTTTCTTTCTTGAACAATGCGTGTTTCTTGGGCTTCTTTTATTTCTTTCTTCTCCACAAGGACGTTGTAAACTTGATCCCAAAAATTAATGTTAGGGCTCCTCCATTTATCTTTGCGCATCTTTTGCTTAATCTTTCTCCAATTTCTACAAAATGTAATTTTATCCAAATAAGTTGAAAAGACGCCTTTAATATCCGTTGTTCTACCTAGCAAAAGTGCGGCAAAAGAGATAAATTTTTTATGGAATCCGTCTCTTAATATATTTTTAATCTCTTCGAGACTCAGCTTTTTGTCATGAAATACATTTTCCATTTTATATTAACTCCGCTTCAATTATTTTCTTTATTTCATTCTTAAAATGCTTCTCAATTTCATGAAAATCAACCTTTTTTATAATAATTAAATCATCGACAATCTGCTCTTTCATTTCTTGTCTATTATAAGTATTATACCAAACAATTATTTTTTCTTTTTCTGTAGGAGAAAAATCATTAACAAAATTTGACAAAGGAATGAATTCTGTTGATAAGAAATACACATCAAATAAATCCTTTGCTTCTTGTCTTCCGCCTTTAAATATGGTTTTACCTGCTTCATCTTGAAAGGCTCGGACGCCACATAAGGCGCAAATTTTTCTTAAATAGATATTCTCTTGCGAGAAAACCTGAATTCCATCAGTGACGATATTATATGGTTCGATTAAACGATGTACATCTTCAATAAATTCAATTTTCAAATCCTTGTCCTTGTTTAATTGAACCCCAGTTAGTACATAAAAACGGAACACTTTCACGCTGTCTTTAGAAGTAAGTACCTGACCTCCTTTTGTCTTTACTTGTAAAGAATTTTCTATAATTGAGATAACTTTCTTTATCTTGTTTTCTGAAAACTCCTTTGAAAAAAAATCTAAATCAAAAGACTCTCTATGATGTAAATAAAATAGAGAAAGGGCTGTACCTCCTCCTAAAAAGAAGGTATCTAATTTCCCATTTAGGGCTTTTAGAACTTTATCCCTTAATTTTAAGATATTAACCAGTCTTTCTTCCATCATCTAAAGTATATACAAAATAATTGAATTTGTCAAGTATTTTACTAATATTATTGGTATTTTTAATAAATTATAAAAAATATTTGATAAAAATAACTTGACAATGTTTCTTTCGTACTGTATACTTTTTATCAGGGGGTGTACTATGGAAGAAGAAAAAATGATTCCGGTTTGTTGTAACCACTTCGGAATAGGTACAAATAATGGTTTAACTTTTGTTCTCGAATTTTGTTTTCAAGAGCCACCGGGCCCACAGGGACAGCAGTCGGCGCCCAAAACATTTTCTAGGGTTGCTATAGATCGTATCGGCTTGGAAAGATTCTTGATTTTGCTCCAAACAACACTTGAGAAAACAAAGCCTAAAGGACAACCACCTGCCGCAGATAATCCTAGGTTTTAACAGATGTAGAATAGCGTTTTTTCAAAGAACAGCTCAGCCCAAAGTTCGGATTCTAAAAATATTGGCTGGAGGAGATGGATTCGAACCATCACAACGAGATCCAGAGTCTCGTGTCCTACCGTTAGACGATCCTCCAAAAAAAACGTTACATTTTCGTCACTGTCAAAAATGTAACGTTTTATTCCTCTCTTCTCTCTCTTATCTCGTTAGCAATATAATCTCTGAGCCGCTTTCTATCTGCTAAAGAGATATCTTTGAAATCTATGCCCACCTCAAAGAACCTTGCTGGCTTCTGGCCTGCCTCCCTTACCCATGCTACAGTACCTTTTGCAAATATAGGCATAGAATCAAAGGGCAACTCTATCTCTAAGCTTAAACTGCTCCCTTTTGAGACCCGCTCATATACAGGAAAACTTAAGCCTCCTTCACTTATATCCTTGCCCACGCACCTATCCTCACTCTTCGGCTCATCGAGCAGTTTATACTTTACTATAACAGGCCAGTCTATTCTTACAAATCTTCGTTTCTCTTCCACTATTTGAATCTCCTTATTGTTCTATCCAATCTTTTTAGAACCTTTTCTTTGCCCAAAAACCTCAAGACCTCAAATATCCCTGCGCTCACGCTTTTACCTGTTACTGCTACCCTCAATGGGTGTATGAGCTCCCCGCCCTTTATACCAAGTTCAGCTACCAAAGCCCTCAATGCTGGCTCTATATTCTCCTGAGAAAAATCATCTATAGTGCTCAATCTCTCCCTGGCAGTTTTAAGTAAAGACATTGCCCCTTCTTTTTTCAGAAACTTCTCAGCCGCCTCCTGCTCGTATTTATAGTCTTCTGTAAAGAAAAACCTTGTCTGTTCCAAAAATTCAACAAAGGTCTTTGCCCTTGTCTTATATAATTGAATAAGCCCTAGAAGCCATATCTTATCATACCCTTTTAAATTATATCTTGCATTTTTAAAAAAGGGAAGGATGAGTTCAAGAAATACCTCATTATCCAGATTCTTTAGATATTCGCCATTTAACCATCTGAGCTTGTCTTCGTCAAAAACTGCCCCTCTATTGTTGACTTTCTCAAGAGAAAATTCTTTATTCAAATCCTCTTTTGGTATAATCTCTCTATTATCGCCCGGTGCCCAGCCCAAGAGTACCAGGAAATTTACCAGGGCCTCTGGAAGATATCCGTTCTTTTTATATTCTTTTACAGATGTGGCGCCAAATCTTTTTGACAGCGGGGAGAGATCTTTTCCTAAGATTAAAGGGATATGCGCAAAAGAAGGCAAACTTCTCTCTAAGGCATTATAAAGTGCGACCTGCTTTGGGGTATTTGAGATATGGTCATCCCCTCTAATAACATGCGTAATCCCTATTTCTATATCATCCACTACGCAGGCAAAATTATATGTAGGTGTTCCATCAGATTTAATAAGCACAAGCTCTTCACCCAGAACCTCTCCCTCAAACTCTACATCACCGTGGATAATATCTTTAAATCCTATCCTTCCCTTTGACATCTTAAAGATAACTGCATTGCCTTCTTTATATGCAAGGCCTTTATCAAGCAATAGTTTAGCATATCTATTATAAATTTTAAGCCTCTCACTCTGATAATAGGGCCCTTCATCCCATTTTATGCCTAACCACAACAGCGTATCAAAGATCTCCTTTAGATAGGATTTTTTTGACCTCTTCTTGTCTGTATCCTCAATTCTTAATATAAAGACGCCATTTTTAGACCTTGCAAATAAAAAATTAAAGAGAGCGGTCCTCACGCTTCCGATATGTAAAAGACCTGTGGGGCTTGGGGCGAACCTAACGCGAACCATAATTAAATCCTTCTTTTAATGCTCGCTCGTTTAGGGGGATGAGCTGATGCCTGTGTCCTGGAATAACCTCTTTTAAAGAATCTGAAAGCTCATTAAGTAGAATGAGTTTTTTTCTGGCTACAAGGCACCCCAGCATAACCATATTTGCAACCCTGGTATTGCCCAACCTATTGGCTATATCAGTTGCTGGAATCTCTACTACCTCTATATCTTTTCTTTTTACTGGGCGTTTTATCAATGAGGTATTTATTATCAAAAGCCCGCCTTTTTTCACCCTCTCTTCAAATTTATCAAAAGAGGGCCTGTTCATTACAATACAGCAACTAGGATTTGAGACCACAGGCGAAGGGATGCTCTTATCTGAAATTATTACCATTGAATGGGCTGTCCCACCCCTTACCTCTGCACCATAGGAAGGCATCCATGTCACGAACCTTCCATTGAACATAGAGGCATAGGCAAGGAGTTTTCCCATTAACATAATCCCCTGACCACCAAAACCTGCGAATATGATTTCTTCTCTCACGGTTGAGAATCCTTAAATTTCCCTAAAGGAAAATACTGCGACATAATCTTATCTATCCATTCAACTGCTTCACTCGGCGTAAGGCCAAGATATGTAGGACAAGGCGAAAGTACCTCTACCATTGAAAAACCTCTGCCGTCCATTTGATTTTTAAAGGCCTTGAGGATTGCCCTCTTTGCTTGTATTACAAAAGGGGGCGAATGGACTGAAACCCGCTCCAAGTATGTAACCCCTTCAAGTGTGGCTAACAACTCACAGACCCTCAGAGGAAAACCATCCCTTCTATAATCTCTGCCCAAAGGCGTCGTGTCTGTCTTCTGTCCCAATATAGTAGTAGGTGCCATCTGTCCGCCTGTCATGCCATAGACTGTATTATTTACAAATATGATAGTGATATTCTCTCCTCTGTTAGCAGCGTGAATTATTTCAGCTGTGCCAATTGCTGCCAGGTCTCCATCGCCTTGATATCCAAAGACTATATTCTGCGGCCTCACCC
>JBBIOC010000037.1:0-3811 GCA_037443585.1 Candidatus Omnitrophota bacterium | reverse complement strand
CTGCTGGCACCCTGCCATGCGCTGCCTCTGTCACATCGAAGTCCCAATAGTCGTATGCAATAACTGCGCAACCCACAGGCGCTATAGCGATAGTCCTTTCTCTGATCCCCAGCTCATCTATAACTTCACAGACGAGCCGATGCACTATGCCGTGGCCACATCCTGCACAATAGTGTGTTGGAACATCTTTAAGGCTATTAGCCCTTTCAAATACCCTCTTATCTTTTAACAAGGTCTGTCACCCTTTGAATTATCGCTTCTTCTTTTGGAATGCTTCCGCCTGTTCGGCCATAAAAATAAACAGGTGATCGGCCTTCAACAGCGAGTCTGACATCCTCGACCATCTGTCCCAAACTCATTTCAACGACCAAAAAACTTACACCTCTTCTGGCAAGTTTTTTAATAGGTTCGCCTGGAAAAGGCCAGAGTGTTATTGGCCTGACCAAACCTGCTTTTAACCCCTTCTTTCTAAGCTTTAAAACCACATCCCTACAAATCCTACTCGTAGTGCCATAACTGACTAAGAATATCTTTGAATCCTTTTCAAAGAGGACTTCATAACGAACCTCTCTTTTTTTTATTTCTCCATATTTCTTCTGGAGTCTTAAGTTCAGCTGCTCCAATGAGTGGTCATCCAATAACAAAGACCTGATTACCCTTGGTGGCCTACCTTTACATCCATCTAAAATCCAGTCCTTCTTCGGCTGAGGTCTGAGGTCTGAGGTCTGCCTCGCACCGAGGTGCCTGATATCTGGGTGCTCGGCACCGAGGTGAGGTCTAAATTCCACCGGCTCCATCATCTGTCCTAATATCCCATCTGCAAGGATTATTACTGGCGTCCTGTATATATCAGCTAATTCAAAAGAAAGGAAGGTGAGTTCTGCCATCTCTTGAACAGAAGCAGGCGCAAGGACTATAGAGTGGTAATCGCCATGCCCGCCACCTTTGGTCGCCTGAAAATAATCTGATTGACTCGGTGCAATATTTCCAAGCCCAGGACCGCCTCTCATAATATTTACAATTACTGCCGGCAATTCGCATGCTGCAAGATAGGATATGCCTTCTTGCTTAAGACTAATCCCGGGACTTGAAGAGGAGGTCATAGCCCTTGCACCTGCCAAAGATGCGCCAAAGCCCATATTTATACCTGCAATCTCACTTTCAGACTGAATAAATGTGCCGCCTACCTCTGGCATCCTCCTTGCCATATAAGCTGGCAGCTCATTTTGAGGAGTTATTGGATAGCCAGCATAAAATCTGCAACCCGCTCTTATGGCTGCCTCCGCTATAACCTCATTACCACACATCAATATTTTCTTACCCATCTATCTAAACACCTCAATGCACACATCAGGACATATAATCGCACAAAAACTACATCCTGTACAGCCTCCACCGTTCAAAAAACTTACAGTATGCAGTCCTTTTGCATTCAATTCATTGCTCAGTTTGATAAGTCTTCTCGGGCAGTAGACTATGCAGAGCTCGCAACCTTTGCATCTCTCAGTATCAATCTTTATTTTTGGCATAGATATAAATTTCCTTTATAAAATCCGCTATCTTCTTCGAAGAAAGTCCATACCTGTCAAGTAAAAATTCCCTCATTCCATGCTCAAAAAATCTGCTATCAAGTCCTATTCTTTTAACAGGTGTCTTTACATTTTCTTTTTCAAAGAGTTCCAGGATGCTGCTTCCAAAACCGCCTTCTAATATCCCTTCTTCTGCAGTAAAAACCATCCCTACTCTTTTTGAAATTTCTAAAATCAACTCTCTATCCAACGGCCTCGCAAATCTGGCGTTTATGATAGCGCAATCTATACCTTCTTCCCTCAAAATAAGACCTGCTTCAAGGCATGGGTATACCATATATCCCAAGGCAAATATTGCTAAATCCCTGCCCTCCTTCAATACCTCTCCACAGCCAAATCTAATCTCTTGTCTCGGAAATCTCTCTAACTCTAATCTATTAGAATAAAAACTTCCGCCCCTGGGATATCTTATTGCAATAGGCCCATCATATGAAATAGCAAATCCAATCATCTCTTTTAACTCTATTTCATCACGAGGCGCCATTATTGCTAAATTTGGCAGGGAGCGCAGATATGCTATATCAAATATGCCATGATGTGTTGGGCCGTCTTCGCCTACAAGACCAGAGCGGTCGAGCATCAAAACTACATGTAGATTCTGTAAACTCACATCATGAATTATCTGGTCATATGAGCGTTGCAGGAAGGTTGAATAGATACATACTACAGGTATAAGTCCTCCTTGCGCAAGGCCTGCGCTAAAGCCCACTGCATGGCCTTCAGCCATACCCACGTCAAAAAATCTCTCAGGAAATTCCTTTGCAAATCTGTCAAGGCCAGTGCCTTCTGGCATAGCTGCAGTAATAGCGACTATTCTTTCATTAGTCCTTGCAAGCTCTACAATCTTTTCACTAAAGGCCTTTGTAAATGTCATCTCACTCTGTGTAGAACCTTCAGGAATAATACATTTCTTTGTCCCTGTACTTATATCAAATGAACCAACCCCGTGAAACTTCTCTGGCAGGCTCTCAGCATGCAAATACCCCTTGCCTTTTTTTGTAACCACATGGAGAAAGACAGGCTCATCAAGTTTTAATATATTCTGCAATGTGCTTATAATTGCACCTATATCGTGGCCATCTATCGGGCCAAAATATCTAAACCCTAATTCCTCAAAGAGTATCCCTGGAACTAAAAGGTTCTTCAAGCCTTCTTCAAGCCTTCGCGCTGCCCTTATTACTCTAAATCCAAATCTTGGCACCCGCTTTAAAAGATTCTCAACATCCTTGCGGATTCTGTTATAGATTGGCGCGGTTATTATCCTGTTTAAGTACCTGCTCAATGCACCCACACTGCGCGAAATGGACATCTCATTGTCATTTAATATAACGATAAGGCTTTTCTTTATATGGCCTGCGTGATTTAAAGCCTCAAATGCCATGCCACCGCCTAAAGAGGCATCTCCTATAACTGCCACCACCTTACAATATTCATTCCTTAAATCCCTGCTGCAGGCAAGACCTAATGCTGTAGAGATAGAGGTAGAACCATGGCCAGTAGTAAAGGTATCATAAGGGCTCTCATTTCTATTCGGAAATCCACTTATCCCCCCAAACTGCCTGAGGGTTTTAAATTTTTCCCTTCTGCCAGTCAGAAGCTTATGTGCATATGCCTGATGGCCTACATCCCAGATAAGTTTGTCCTTTGGGGCATCTAAACAATAATGAATGGCTATTGCAAGCTCCACAACTCCAAGACTTGGGGCCAAATGTCCTCCAACGCAGGAGACTGTCTCTATAATCTCATCCCTTATCTCTTGCGCAAGCCTTGGAAGCTCTTCTATTGAAAGTTTTTTTAGGTCAGACGGACTATTTATATTATCCAATAATCTCATCAGATTTTCCTATTCAATATTAACTCTGCCAAGCCATTTAATATATCAGCTCTCTTGCCAAAGATTTCAAGACGATTCTTTGCTCGCTGAGTGAGTCTCTCTGCTAAAGTCTTAGTCCTTTGCCTTCCTAACAATTTTACATATCCATCTCTATCTATCAAATCATCAGTAAGCTGAAATACTACTCCAATCTCTTTGCCAAATATTTCTAATGAGTTTATCTCTTTCTCTTTTGCGCCTGCCAGGATACCACCAATCTTTACTGAAACAGCAATTAAGCTCGCAGTCTTATGCAGATTTATATAATTGAGTCTTTCTATTTCATTTATCCTAGACCCTTGACCCTTGCCTCGCACCGAGGTGCCATATCTCTGGGTGCTCGGCACCG
>JBBIOC010000036.1:2823-11218 GCA_037443585.1 Candidatus Omnitrophota bacterium | reverse complement strand
AATCTCGCAGGTTTTTATGTGAGGGCAGAGAGGTTTGACAAGGCAGAGGAGACCTATAAAAAGATTTTAGAGGCGGCTAAGGACCCTTGGCTTAAGGATTGGGCAAATGGGGAGCTCTTGAATATTTATCAAAGACAGAATCGGCTCGACGAGGTATTGCCAAAATATGAAGAGAGTTTGCAAAAAAATCCAAATGATATAATTCAATATAGGCGGCTTGCGGAGTTGTATGCAAGGAAGGGTGAGAATGAAAAGGTGATTGGCGTATATGAAAAGGCTGTGAAGGTTTTCCCTGAGGATAGAAATATGAATAATCGATTGGTTGATTTGTATGAAGCAAATAATAGATTCAATGAGGCCGCAGCCCAAATGGAGAATATAATCAAGACAGCGCCGAATGAGACCTATTTATACGAACGGCTTGCCAGCCTGTATGAGAGGGCAGGCAATAATGAAGAGGCAAAGAAGGCATGGGAGACCGCCGTAGCCAAGGCAGTAAATGACCCAGGGATATATTCAAGATATGCAGAGGCGCTCTATAGGTGGAAGGACTTAGACGGTGCATTGGCCCAATTGAAAAAAGCACAGGCTATGGATGCAGGGAATTTGAATTATACAATGCGGAGCGCAACGATGCTTATAGATTCTGGAAGGGCGGAAGAGGCAAAGGCAGCTTTTAAGAAGGTCAGTGCTGAGGCAAGGGAGGAGTGGATGAAGAATGAGGCAAATAGAAGGCTTGAAGAGATTTCGAAGACGGAGCAGCCAGTTGTGGAAGCGCCTAAAGAGGGGCCAACGTCAGCTATTTCAGAAACAAAACCAGTAGAAAAGGAGGAAAAACCGAAGGAAGCGCCGAAGAAAAGGAAAGGTTTATTCGGCAGGTAGCCCAAGAGGAGGTGGATGATGAGAAAGGTTCTAATTTTGTTGGTAATTGTCAGTTTTGTAGCAGGCATTGTATTTATTTCAAATGATTTTGCAATTGCAAAGGAGAAAGAGAAGAAGGCTGAGGAGAAGAAGGCAGAGGAGCCCAAGGTGGTGTGCAAATTTAAGACTGCAGAAGAGATGGCAGAATTTGAGAAGCTCTATGTTGCAAAGCAGGCGACGTTCGGGAGGATGGGCGTATTACAGGCATATTTTTCAATGGAGCAGAACAACCTACAGCAGATTGATAAGCAGATGGAGGAGAAATTCGGCCTAAAGATGGACACAACCAAGATGTATGATTTGAATAGAGATACTATGGAGATAAGGGAATTAGGCCCCATCCCCCAACAGCCCGCAGCACCCGCCCCTGAAACCAAATAGCTAACCCGTTCAACCTACGCAGTTGAAAGTTAACCCGTTCAACCTACGCGGTTGAACGGGTTTTTTATTTTGAAAAATTTTGAAAGAAAATCGCATTTATTTACGTCTAATATAATAGAAAGAAACCTGTTCAACCGCGTAGGTTGAACAAAGGTGGAGGTGATGAGATGAGAAAGGATTTGTTAATTGATGGTCAGGTTTATCACATATTTACTAAAAGCATTGCAGGTTTTAAAATATTTAATAATGCAGATGAGTTTTTTAGAATTGTTGAGATAATCCGTTATTACCAAAGAGAAAAACCAGCAATTAGTTTTTGTAGATTTATAGACTTACCAAATGAAAAAGCAATTGAATTTAGAAAAGATTTTTTTAGTTCGGATACTAAAAAACTTATAGAAATAATTGCTTACTGCATTATGCCTACTCATTTACATCTGGTTCTTAAGCAATTGAAAGAAGATGGGATATCTTCTTTTATGAACAATATTCTTAATAGTTATACAAGATATTTTAACCTTAAACACAATAGAAAAGGGCCATTATGGGAGGGAAGGTTTAAAAATGTATTGGTTAAAGATGATGAACAGTTATTGCATTTGACGAGATATATACATTTGAACCCAGTTACTACTTATCTAGTTAACAAGCCAGAAGATTGGTTAATGTCTTCTTATCGAGAATATTTATCAGAGATTAAAGACAGTGATAAGATTTGTCGATTTGGAGAGATTTTAGAGATTGAGCCGAAGGCTTATAAAAAATTTGTCGAAGATAGGGTTTCTTACCAGAGGCAACTATCCAAGATAAAAGGTCTTTTATTAGAGGACCCTTTTTCAACCGCGTAGGTTGAATTGGTGAAAATTTTTGATTGCAAGTGGGTGGGAGGCGTGGTAGGATTGAGCCGATATGGATATAAATCGGCTTATAGAAGGCTGCCTCAATAAAGATAATAAGGCATGGGCAATATTCGTTGAGAGGTTTACAGGTCTGATTTTTTATTCGGTTAAAAAGAGGCTCGAGGCGCAGAATTTTAGATTTGCAAGGGAGGATGTTGAGGATATTGTTCAGTCAATATTTTTGGAAATCTGGAGAAGGGGTCTGCTTGCGCAGGTAAGGGAAAGAAAAAAGATAGATGCCTGGCTGAGTATAATGAGCCAGAACCGCGCAGTGGATTTTATCCGCAAAAAGAGGGAGAGACTGATGAGTGAGGATGAGTTAAAGAGTTTTGAGAAATTACTTCCAGCGGCGGATGACCCTATAGAGGAATTAGAAAAGATGGAAGTTTGGGAGAATTTGCAAGAGGCGGTCAGCTCTCTTTCTGATAGAGATAAAGTCGTAATTGAACTTTTTATAATTTATGAAAAGACCCACAGGGAGATAGCAGAGTTTATGAAACTCCCTATAAATACAGTATCTACCATAATTCGGCGCTCTAAGGAAAAGCTCAAAAAATTTTTGAAGGAAGGGAAAGGATTATGAAAAGAGATTGCCCATCGGAACTTGAATTGTCCAGATATTTAGACTGCAGACTCTCTGAGGCCGAAAGGCAGGCTTTGGAATCTCACATTGCAAGCTGCAGACAGTGTTTGGATTTTTTAGTATTGGCCCATCAGTCTGAAAAAGAAAAAGGGAGGAAAAAAGAATTTTCA
Organism: Candidatus Omnitrophota bacterium; assembly: GCA_037443585.1. GTDB lineage: Bacteria > Omnitrophota > Gorgyraeia > Gorgyraeales > JBBIOC01 > JBBIOC01. The sequence goes on along the minus strand of JBBIOC010000036.1, from coordinate 8,264 downwards.
AGTTTGATAAAGAGGATTAAAGGAGGCCTTGGTGTAAAGGCAGGAAATAATGGCGCCACAAAGTGGCTGGCGCTTGCCATAATATTTTTCATATTATCCTTTGTATTCTCGAGATACTTCCTACAGTTTCTAATAGGTGCTACCATACTGGCGCTGAAGTGGGTATTTGAAGGGGAAGGGGCAAAGAGGGCGATTCTGATTTTCAAAAAAGAAAAAATTTTTGAAAGAAAATCCACACCTCCCACGTCTAATATAGCAGGAGGTGAGGAAGATGAAGGAGACAGACACAGTAGGGTTTGAGGTGGTTAGGCTCCACAGGCTCGATGGCGAAGGGAAGCTGAAGGCCTTTTGCGATGTGGGCTTCGCAGGGGTTTTTATAATCAAGGGCCTGAGGGTTGTGGAGGGTAAAAATGGCCTATTTGTAGGCATGCCTCGCGAGCAGGGCAAGGATGGGAAATGGTATGATACCATTCGTCCGCTTTCACCTGAGTTTAAGAACCGACTCCAGGATGCGGTACTTGAGGCGTACGAGGCAGAGGCGTAGGGGTTAAATCCCATATCTTTAAGTTTATGTTCAACCTACGCAGTTGAAGAATTGTTTAACTGCGTAGGTTAGAATTGCTTGACTTTTTATGATTTTGAGGATATACTTTGAATAATAAAATAAAAGGAGCAGGGATATGGGCAAAACCTTTAAGATTGTCTTGATTTTATTGATTGTCTTGAGCATCTTTTCTTCTGTCTTGGCAGCAATGGCGTTTTTAGGTAAGGAAAAGGAGCATCTGAAACGGGTTTTAGTGGAGGAGAAACTCGCATCTGTATTGAAGGATAAACAGCGCATTGAGAAGGAACTCGCTGATGTAGAGAAGGCAAAGGAATCTTCTGAATCAAAACTGAAGGAGCTCACAAAGAGTCTGGAAGAACTTACAGGCGAGCTTGATGCAGAGAAAGAAAAGGCTGATACTGCATTGAATGAGGTAGAGGAAAAAGGAAAACAGATTTTAAAGCTTACAGAGGATTTGGAGGATGAGAAGAAGGAGAAAGAGACGCTTGCAAAGAGGCTCTCAGGACTTCAAGGAGACTATGAAGATGCAAAGAAACAACTTGATAAGGTCAAGGCTGAGAAGGCAAAGCTTGAAAAGAGGGTTGTAGAGTTGGAAGAGAAGACTGTCGAGCTGGACAAGATAGTGGTAAGGCCTCAGGAGGGTCCTGTCCCTTCTGCTAAAGTGCCAGTAACAAAGCCTCTATTACGCGGAAAGGTATTGGTCGTTAATAAAGACTATAATTTTGTTGTGACAGACCTTGGAAACGATGACGACATTGCTAAAGGGATGGTCTTTGAGGTTATGAGGGAAGGTCAGAGTCTTGGGAAAGTTGAGATAGACAAGATATATGAGACTATGTCCTCTGCCACAATGCTGCCTGGCACAAGGACGCTTGATATTAGAAAGGGAGACAGTGTAATAGAAGTCAGACAGATGTAATGAATGAGAGTTTTACAAGCCCCACCAGATAAATCTATTTCTCACCGCGCAATAATACTCGCTTCAATTTCAAAAGGAAAAACTCTGATAAAGAATTGTCTTTTGGCTGAGGACTGCCTGAGGACTATAGAGGCTTTTCGCGATGGGGGTTAGGATAGAGCACCCTTTCGGGTGCTCTCCGGAACGTTCTGGACAGCACGCGAAAGCGTGCTCAAAAGACATTATTGTGTATGGTGTAGGGCTTCATGGATTGAAGAACCCAGTGAAGCCTTTATTTTTAGGCAATTCCGGAACCACTATGCGACTTTTAAGCGGAATATTGGCAGGACAGGATTTTGAGACAATTTTGACTGGCGATAAGTCGCTTTCTGTTCGGCCGATGCGACGTATTGTGGAACCGCTTAGAAAGATGGGGGCGGTAATAGAAGGCAGTAGGGGACACTTAAGTGTCCCCTACTGCCGAAGCGAACTATATCCACCGCTAAGAATCAAAGGTGGCAAATTAAAGGCGATTAATTATAAATCAAAAATCCCAAGCGCCCAGGTGAAATCCGCAATTTTATTAGCAGGGCTTTATGCAGATGGGATTACGAGTGTGACCGAACCAGTAAAAACGAGGGACCATACGGAAAGGATGTTGAGGCAGTTTGGTGTAAGGCGTAAAGTTAAAGGTTTAAGGTGTGAGGTGAAAGGCCCTGCCAAGCTGAGGCCTCCTGGCACAATTAGAATCCCCGGCGATATTTCCAGCGCTGCATTCTTTATAGTTGCTGGGCTAATCTTGCCGAATTCAGAAATAACTGTTAAAAATGTTGGATTGAATCCTACTAGAACAGGTATATTAGGTATATTAAAAAAGATGGGCGCTAATCTGACAATTCTAACCAGGTTAGATTTGTCAGATTATGAGCCTGTGGGAGATATTGTTGTTAGATCTAGTAGATTAAAAGGGGTCAGGATTTCTCCGAAGGATGTGGTGCAGGCAATCGACGAGATACCCATCTTGATGGTTGCAGCCTGTTTTGCAAAGGGCCGCACAATAATTGAAGGCATAGGAGAATTGCATGTTAAAGAGACAGACAGGGTTCATTCAATGGTGACAAATTTGCGAAAGATGGGCGCGGAGATTGAAGTGAAAAGTGAAAAGTTAAAAGTGAAAGGCGGCAGGCTGCTCCACGGTGCAAAGGTTTCAAGTTTTGGTGACCACAGGACAGCTATGAGTATGCTCATAGCAGGCCTCGCTGCAAAAGGCAAGATAGAACTTGATGATACATCTTGCATAAACAAATCCTTTCCAAACTTTATTGAATTGACAAAAAAACTTTTCTCTGATAGAATTTTTTCTAAAAGGGGGACTAAATGATAAGAATATTCAGAGTTATGAAGGGTGGCGTAGATTATATCTTAGGTTTTTTTTCCAATGATATGGGTATTGACCTCGGTACTGCAACGACGCTTGTATATGTAAAAGGCTCAGGCATTGTGCTGTGTGAGCCATCAGTAGTTGCTATTCAAAGAGGCACAAACAATGTCCTGGCAGTTGGCGAAGAGGCAAAGCGCATGCTCGGTCGCACACCTGGAAATATCATAGCTATTCGGCCTATGAAAGACGGCGTCATTGCAGATTTTGAGATTACAGAAGAGATGCTCAGATATTTTATCAAAAAGGTTCACAATCGCAGGGTATTTGTCAGGCCCAGGATGGTGATTGCAATCCCTTCAGGCATCACTGAGGTGGAGAAGCGCGCTGTAAAGGATTCTGCAGAGCATGCTGGGGCGCGCGAGGTCTATTTAGTAGAGGAGCCTATTGCTGCTGCAATAGGTGTGGGTCTGCCGATTCAGGAGCCCGCTGGTAATATGGTTATTGACATTGGTGGCGGCACAACTGAGATTGCAGTAATCTCTCTTGCAGGGATTGTCTTCTCCCGTTCTATACGTATCGGAGGGGACGAACTGGATGAGGCAATTATTGAACATCTCAAAAAGACATACAATCTTATGATAGGTGAGCGCACAGCAGAAGAGATAAAGATAAAGATTGGCTCAGCATATCCTCTGGAAGAAGAAATGACTATGGAAGTAAAAGGCAGGGACTTAGTCGCAGGGCTGCCGAAGGTAATTACTGTTACGTCTGAGGAGATTCGTGAAGCTATGGCAGGCCCTATCTCAGCAATCTTAGAGGCGACCCGAATGACTCTGGAGCGCACACCACCTGAGCTTTCTGCAGACCTGATAGAGCGAGGGATTATCCTGGCAGGCGGGAGCGCCCTTCTGCGAGGCCTCGACAAGCTCATCAGCGAAGAAACAGACCTGCCAGTCCATGTGGCTGAAGACCCCATAACCGCTGTTGCAATGGGCACAGGCAAGGTTCTAAGCGAGATTAGATACCTTAAGAAAGTCACAGTCAGGCCGAGAATGGAATTGGAGGCGTGAGAATATCAAGACGCAATACCCTCCTTTTATCTTTTGTTTCAATTTCAATAATCCTTATCCTTACTTTTCAGGAAAATCTTGAAGGCGTCCGCCTTAAAGTTTTAAATTTCCTGAAGACCCCGCTTTTTCTTATTGCAAAGACAGTCCACACTGCAAGAAACTTTTCAGAATTTATTAATCTCAAAGAAGAAAATCAAATCTTAAAGAGCGAGAATGAAGCCTTGAAGCTTCAGCTTCTAAAAATCAAAGAGGCTGCAATTGAAAATCAGCGCCTGAAGGGATTGCTGGATTTTAAAATAGATAAGAGAAATAAATTCCTGCCTGCCCTTGTAATTGGCAAAGAAGCAGTTTCCTGGAGGGCTTCTATTGTAATAAATAGGGGCCGAAGGGATGGGGTGCGAACTGGCAGCACTATTTTAAAAGGGGAGTGTCTGGTTGGAAGAATAACAGAGGTTGGGCCGACAATTAGCAGGGCAGTCTTGATTACTGACCCTGACTCAGGGGTGAGCGCATTGATTCAGAAAAGCAGGATAGAAGGCGTTGTAAGCGGGGTCCCCGGAGGTAGGCTAATTATGAAATATCTCCCTCTGGATGCTCAGATAAACAAAGGAGATGTGGTCATCACTTCAGGCCTCGGAGGTGTCTTTGAAAAAGGTTTTTTGGTTGGGGAGGTTATAGGAGGCAAAAAAGACCCATCAGGCCTCTTTTATAATGCAGAGCTCAAGCCCGCAGCGGATTTAGAGAGGCTCGAAGAGGTGCTAATCATAAAATGATTAACCATAACTCAACCATAATTCAACCTACGCAGTTGAACAATTGTTCAACTGCGTAGGTTGAACAGGTGACAAATAGGTGATATGAATTTATTTAACATAAGGATAGAGATTTTTTTATTGGCTACAATCTATTTTGCAATTAAGTTTGGTGCCTTAGCAGGTGTATGCTGGGGGTTTGGCTTTGGCTTGCTGGAAGAGGTTTTCAGCTCTGCAAGTTTCGGCACATATTTAGTTCCACATATTTTATTAGGCTTTCTAACAGGTGTATTTAAGGAAAGGCTCTATTTTGAAAATCCCTTGTATTCAATCTCTTTTATTTTTATAATTCTAAACTTTGGCTATCTCCTGCAGTTTGTCTTATCTGGAAATTTTAGTTTTCTGATGATTTGGAGTGCACTGGTCTCTGCAATTATCTTTGGTTTCTGGCGAAGATGCGTATACGCATTATAGAAAATATTTTAAAGACACTTTTTCTCCTTTTGTGCATATGGCTTTTTTTGCTGCAGGTTCTGAATTACAAAAGATACGCAGAGCTGAGCTATAAAAATCATATCAGGCTTATTGAGGCGCCTGCTATCAGAGGAAAGATTCTTGACAGGAATGGGGCCTTGCTTGCGACAAGCATCCCAAGCTTCCGCATATATCTAATCCCGCAGGAGGTTTCGGATTTTGAATATTCACTCAGCGAATTATCGAAGATTCTCAAGGTTTCTGAAGAGAAGTTGAAAGAAAATTATAAGAAGAATTACTT
>JBBIOC010000036.1:0-2802 GCA_037443585.1 Candidatus Omnitrophota bacterium | reverse complement strand
TGCCCCGGTTGAAATTATAAGGGATATATTAAAGAGCGAGGCATTTGCTGCTGAAGAGGCACGGCTTGATTTAATGGGCGTGATGGTCAGGGTGATTCCAATGAGGCATTACGTCTTCGGAGAGGCAACTGGCCATCTGCTCGGATATTTAGGGGAAATTAACAAGGAGGAGCTTGAGGCATTGCAGCCTTATGGCTATAGGTTCAAGGATTTTATTGGGAAGGATGGGATAGAGAGGTCTTTAGATAATAGTTTGAGGGGCAGGGACGGTGGATTGCAGGTGGAGGTTGACAACAGGGGAAGACAGATAAGGATTCTTGGAGCAAGAGAGCCGAATGAAGGCAAGGATATTCAGCTCACAATTGATATAAGACTCCAGAGATTTTTATGGATGCTTATGAAGGATAAAAAGGGTGCTGCAATCTTTATGGAACCGAACACAGGAGAGGTTCTTGCGCTTTTAAGTGTCCCATCATATGACTCGAACAAATTTTTGAACCCTTCTTTAAATCTTTCGTATATAAAGGGATTGATGGATTCAAAGGAGGGACCATTTTTAAATAGGGCGGTCTCTGGGCAATATCCACCAGGCTCAATATTTAAGATTGTTACAAGTTTGGCTGTGTTAGAGGCAGAAAAAATAACGGCTGGAAAAAGATTTCTCTGCAAGGGCAGGATAAGGATAGGGAATTTAGATTTTGATTGCTGGAATTTAGACGGGCATGGCGAAGAGGATTTAAGGCTCGCATTAATCCACTCCTGCAATATCTATTTTTATAATGCAGGAATGATTTTGGGCGTTGATAAAATTGTTCAGTTTGCAAATCTTTTTGGTTTTGGCAGGAAGACAGGGGTGGATTTGCTCGGTGAGGCAGAGGGGTTTTTGCCGAGTAAGGCCTGGAAGCTGCAGGAGATGAGAGAGCCGTGGTTTGATGGGGATACTGCGAATTTGGCTATAGGACAGGGATTTTGTTTGGTCACCCCGATTCAGATTTTGCGGATGATAGCAGTGGTTGCAAATGAGGGCGAGCTTGTCAGACCATATGTGGTTAGAAAGATTGGCCGCGCAGAATATGAGCCACATTCAAAGGTGAGATTGGGGTTTTCACAAGAGACGTTTAGAAAGTTGAAGAATATTATGAGAGAGGTTGTGGATGATCCTGATGGGACAGGCCACCAGGCGTTTATAAATGATATCCCAATGTGCGCAAAGACAGGCACAGCTCAGGCAGGTCCTGGAAAGACGCCTCATGCATGGTTTGGTGGTTTTGCACCTATAAAGAATCCTGAAATAGCTTTTGTAATTTTCTTAGAAAATGGCGGCTCAGGCGGAGAGGAGCCTGCGAGGGTCGCCCGTGAGGCAGTAAAATTCTGGTTTGCTAAAACCAATATGAAGTAAACCTTGTTCAACTGCGTAGGTTGAACAAAGGTAAAAATTTTTAAGTGATATGCATAGCAAGGATTTTGATCGGCAATTGATTTTAGCAACGCTTATTATATTTACAATAGGCATTGGATTTTTATTCAGCGCCACATATCAGCGCGGCCCAGAGATTGTAATAAAGCAACTTCTCTGGTTTTGTCTTGGAAGCACAATTTTTATATTTATAATAAATCTTGACTACAGAAAGATTTTGGAGATAAGCCCATTATTATATGTATTGATGATAATACTACTTATCGGTGTGTTGGTCTTTGGTTCGAAACGTTTTGGTGCGCAGCGATGGCTTGAGATAGGGCCGATTAATTTTCAACCCTCTGAATTTGCAAAACTTATTATTATGCTTGTCTGTGTCAGATTCCTTTCCACAGCCAAGCCTTACAGTTTTAAACAGATAGTTCCTATTTTGCTTCTCTTTGGAGTTCCATTTTTTCTGATTCTAAAGGAGCCTGACCTTGGCACAGCTATTATGCTTGTGCCCCTTTTTTTAGGTCTTTTGTTTGTATGGGGGATTTCTAAAAGGGCATTGATTTCGTTAACTATTATAGGGATTTTAATATTGCCGTTCGGTTGGCATATTTTAAGAGACTATCAAAGAGAGAGGCTCTTAGTATTTTTAAATCCTGACATAGACCCACTTGGCGCAGGATATACAATCATTCAATCAAAGATTGCCATAGGGTCAGGTGGTTTTTTAGGAAAGGGCTGGCTTTCAGGCACCCAGAATCAGCTGAATTTCCTTGCTGAGCGGCATACTGATTTTATATTCTCTGTAGTGGGTGAGGAGTGGGGTTTCTTAGGGGCGGTCTTTATTATAGCTTGCTATTTCTATTTATTAAAACGGGCCTTAAGGGTTGCAGAACTTACTCCAGCACTTAGCGGAAGGTTGCTTGCAATAGGTATTGTAATCTTAATCGGAACTCAGGTATTTGTAAATATTGCAATGACTATAGGTTTAATGCCCGTAGTAGGACTTCCGCTTCCATTTGTTAGTTATGGCGGGTCTTCTTTAGTAATGAGTCTGAGTCTGGTGGCATTGCTTGAAAGCATAAGTATTTATAAATAATATAAAACCGCGTTCAACCTACCGCGTTCAACCTACGCAGTTGACAAGATTGTCAACTGCGTAGGTTGAACATATGGTTGAACGTAGGGAAGGAATTTTATGGATCTGATGTCTATTCAGCGGCCTGCGCGATATATCAATCATGAATGGAATGCAATACACAAGAGGTGGCAAGATGGCTTTGTAAAGATTGCTTTGTGTTTTCCTGACATATATGAAGTAGGCATGAGCCATTTGGGCCTCAAGATTCTTCATCACCTTTTGAATGAGCAGAAGGATGTTATATGCGAACGCG
>JBBIOC010000035.1:0-11790 GCA_037443585.1 Candidatus Omnitrophota bacterium | reverse complement strand
TCGCCCTAAAGCAATTTGTTTTTGTTTCCTCCTATGCTCTCAACAAGCAAAACTATGGTTCTGCTTCGTTCTTCGCTAGAAAGAGATAGTAGAACTTCGGAAGGCAGGCTTTCTTTTGGGCAAAATTTTAAGGTGGCGAGGCAAAATTTTGCCCATCGGCTCTGAAGCACTGCGCGTGAGAGGCGATGCGTCCAGCACTAATTTACTGAATTATTTTAGTTATGATTAAATTAGTGCTGGACAGCGGACAAACCGTTCTTATGCCGAATATAGTTATTCAGAGTAGTTACTCTTCGGCATCCCGAAGATACACTGCATTTATGAGACACTACATTCGGGATAAACAAAGTTGATTTTGGACGCTGTGGCTGGCGGATGCCCGCACCCATCCGCCAGCCACAGCAGAGCCGAACACGCACAAAAATTAGCAAGAAGCCAGCCGACCCAGGCTGGCGCCGAAGGAATCCCGACCCAAGTCGGGACGACTGGGGCGCGGGAGATGTGGGAGCCCGACAGGGCGGTGCCATAGATTAAATTTTAGTTACTATTGTTTCAAAATAAGTTCGAGCAGCGTTTAATAGCTGCGACCAACATAATAAAATTCTATGCCAGAACCAAAGAGAGAGGGGATGCCGGAAAAAAGGAGATTCGTGAGGGTCAGCGGGGCCTTCGTAGTCTCTTATACAGAAGAATATGGGCCAAAGGCCGCGGATATCTCGCAGACTAAAAATATAAGCATAGGTGGGCTCCTTTTTACAACCCATAGGGGCTTTCTTCCAGACGCAATATTATCTTTAAAGATAAGGATTCCAGAGACGCTCGAATATATAAACCTAAAGGCAAAGGTCATTGAATCAGTGCAGATAATCAAGGATTTGATGTATGACACGAGGGTTGCATTCATACAGGTGGGCGATGAAGACAAGGTCGCTATATCAAAGACAGTGGAATACCTATTGAAAAAAGAAAGGGAAGAAAAAGGTGGATAAGTGAGAAAGATTAATGTTGGTCTGATTGGTTTTGGGATGATTGGAAGCGGTGTTGTGAAGGCCTTGTTAAATCGAAGGCAGCTTCTAAAAGAAAAACTCGGGCTCGATATAAATTTAAAAAAGATATGCGATAAGGATTTGACCAGTAATAGAGGAATATCCATAAAGAAAGGGCTGCTGACCAGGGATGCCAGAGAGGTAATAAACGATCCGGAGATAGATATAATAATCGAGCTTATAGGTGGCATTCATCCTGCAAAGGAGATTATTATCTCTGCGCTAAAAAATAAAAAACACATTGTGACTGCGAACAAACTCCTCCTCGCAGAGGAAGGGAAAGGGATTTTTAGAATAGCTAAAGAGTATGATAGGGAAGTTTATTTTGAGGCGAGCGTTGGGGGCGGCATTCCTATTGTCAGGTCTATTAGAGAGGGCCTGATTGCAAATAGATTTCTAAATATCCTAGGGATTGTAAATGGGACCTCTAATTTTATTCTCTCAAAGATGACAGACGAGGCGATGGAGTTTGAGGATGCATTGATTAAGGCAAAAGAGAAGGGCTATGCAGAGAAGGACCCCTCACTTGATATTGAGGGCTGGGATTCTGCACATAAACTTATAATCCTTTGTGTCTTGGCCTTTGGCAGGTGGGTGGATTTAAAAAAGGTCTATGTAGAAGGGATTTCAAATATTAAGGCCCTGGACATTGCATATGCTCAAGACTTAGGTTATGTGATAAAACTTTTAGCTATTGCAAAGGTAGTAAATGGAGAATTAGAGGCAAGGGTCAATCCAACACTCCTGCCAAAGGAACATCTACTTTCTTCTGTTTCAGGCAATTTCAATGCAATCTATATAAATGGAGACCTTGTAGGTGAGCAGCTCTTTTATGGTGAAGGCGCAGGAAGACTTCCTACCTCCAGTGCTGTTGTGAGCGATATTGTTGAGATTGCTACAAAGATTGTAGAAGGGAAGAGATTTCACAGGCGCGGCCTTGACTTTAAAAGCAATATAAAGAGGGTCCGCAGGATGAATGAGGTGCTTGCCAAATATTATATCAGATTTTCTGTAATAGATAAACCTGGCGTTCTGGCAAGGATTGCGCATATCCTCGGTTTCCATAGAATTAGCATAGCAAGCGTGGTTCAGAAGGAGAGGCGGGAGGAGAAGGTTGTGCCTGTGGTAATGCTAACACATGAGGCAAAGGAAAATAATGTCCGGGTCGCCTTAAAAGAGATAAATAGATTGTCGGTAGTGAAAGAAAAAAGCGTAGTATTGAGGATGGAAAGATGATTTATCAAGGAGTAATCAATAGATATAGGGAATTTTTGCCTGTTGACAAAAATACCCCCATTATTACACTCAACGAAGGCAATACCCCATTAATCCTCTCAAAAGAGATTTCAAAGCTCATCGGGAATAGGATTGAGGTATATTTAAAGTACGAAGGCCTAAATCCTACGGGCTCATTTAAAGATAGAGGGATGACCTTAGCAGTTTCAAAGGCATTGGAGGAGGGACAGGAAGCAGTCATATGTGCCTCAACTGGAAATACCTCTGCCTCAGCGAGTTGTTATGCAGCCCGTGCTGGGGTCAGGTGCATTGTGCTTATTCCAAAAGGTGCTATTGCAATGGGCAAGCTTGCACAGGCCTTGATTCATGGGGCAAAGGTTCTTGCTGTGGATGGGAATTTTGATGAGGCGCTCTCTCTTGTAAAAGAGGTCGCAAAGAGGCTTCCTATTCAGATTGTAAATTCTATAAACCCTTATAGGATTGAAGGGCAGAAGACTGCTGCATTTGAGGTTTGCGACCAATTCGGCGGGATGGCCCCAGATTTTAATGCAATCCCTGTTGGAAATGCAGGCAATATCACTGCCTATTGGAAGGGTTATAAAGAATATCATCAAAAGGGCAAGGTAAAAATTTTGCCAAAGATGTTAGGGTTTGAGGCAGAAGGTGCAGCACCTATTGTAAAAGGTAAGATTATAGAGCATCCTGAGACCATTGCAACTGCCATCAGGATTGGAAACCCTGCAAGTTGGAAGAAGGCTGAAGAGGCAAGGGATGAATCGGGGGGGCTCATTGACACTGTAACTGATGATGAAATCCTCTCTGCCTATAAACTTCTAGCACAAAAAGAAGGGCTCTTTGTAGAGCCCGCCTCCGCGGCTTCTGTTGCAGGGATATTGAAACTTAATAAAAAAGGCTATTTTGAGAAATATAAAGGCGCAAAAGTCGTATGTATCCTCACTGGCCATGGCCTGAAGGACCCAGAGCGGGCAATCAAGTCCATAGAAGAGCCAAAAGCAATGCCTGCAAAATTAGAGGCAGTTTTATCCGAAATAAATAAGTTTACATTTTAGTCCAGAACTGAAGTGTAAACTTATTTTGAAATCTTTATATGAGTGATATATTTGATTTGATAGAAGAAGGTAAGATAAAGCGTTTTTTTAGGATTAAAAATAAATATTCTTTTGAAGGAGCAGCTAGCCATATTACACAACGAGCACCGGGGAAAGAACCTTTGTTTGTCGAAGAATCAGATTATCTTTATATGTTACATTTAATGAAAGAGGTTTCAAAGGCCTTTAGTCTTAAAATATTAAGCTTTGCCTTAATGTTAAATCATATTCATCTGTTAATAAAATTCCTTATGTCCAATATGCCTGAGGCAATGAAGGAGTTATTTCAAAGATATGCTATTTATTTTAATAAAAAGTACGCCAGAAGGGGCCATGTTTTCTGCGGGGCGTATAGATCTGCATTGTGCTTCGATGAAAGCTATCTTCTCGCATCCTCATTGTATATTCATCTAAATCCCGTAAGGGCGGGTTTAGTTAAGAATCCGATAGATTATAGATGGTCTTCGTGTGCATTATTTTTGAAAGAGGTAAACAAGGATACATTTATAGATTATAAATTTATTTTAGGGATATTGGATAATGACATCTCTTTAGCCAGAAGGAAATATAAGGAATTACTGGAGCAAGTTGAAATTAAAGAAATGGATGATGTTATAGAAGAACCTAAGGCATTAGAATCTTTTGTACAAATTTTAAAAGAAAAATTCCATATAGGATGCAAAAAAGGGGGATATGGGAAATGGGCTGAGGAGCATGGTTTGAAAGGGGATGAGGATTTAGCAAAAAAGATTGAGGCATTAAAAAACAAAGGGAGACTCAGAAATCCTCAGGAAAGAGAAGCGAGAAAATTTTTAATTGGACAATTGAGATCAAGAGGGTATAATATTGTAGAGATTGCCAAGAGATTGAATTTAAGCCGGCAGTCTGTGCATAAATACCTCGCCTAACAAATAAGTTTACATTTTAGTCCAGAACTGAAGTGTAAACTTATTTTGGATTTAGCGGGGGAAAGCGAGAGCGCTTCGGGCGAAGAAGTTTGCGGGTTTGATATCGCCAGAGATTGTGTTATATTGCCAGAGAAATATTATAAAGTCTTTTGCCTCACGCAATTTCTTTTTTGTAAGATAGGATTCGCCTTCCAAACTACCTTCGTTTAATTTGCCTACAAAAAAAATCTCTGCTACAAGGTATTTTTTGTCATCGACTTTTTTTGCATAACAGCTGTCATACCTGACCTCATCAAAAAACCTCTCCAGAAACCTCCTGTGAATAGTAGCAATATTATCCTCTGACTCTGGCAGAGGCTTAAAATTTAAAACCTTTCCTATTATCTCAGTTCCATCTTCACCAAAAATACTGTAACTGTAAATAAATATAATAATTATACAAAAGACAATGCCTTTTAAATTTTTTGGCATAGCCTCATTATATTATAACTTGACTATAAGTCAATATTTTATGACATATAGTTCATAGGATTTAAACTGCCATATCGTATAATGTAAATCTACGAGGTGAATTTATGACAATAGATAAGTTACAGGTAATACGAATGATGGTAAGTAGCAAGATAAGAAGTTTACGCATTGCCAAGGGCTGGACACAAGCATGGCTTGCTGGGGAGATAGAGGTAGATCCTGCATATATAAGTGCTATAGAAAGTGCTAAAAGGACCCCTTCGATAAAGACTTTATCTAAACTTGCTGAGGCTTTTGATATAAAATTTTATGAACTTTTTATAGAAGATGAAGATTTTAAAAAGTCAAAAGTTAAAAATAGAAGGATATTCGATATCCTGAAAGATAGCTCGCCTGAAAAGGTCAATAAGATTTATAGGGCCATAAAGATTCTCCATTCAAAATAAATAGAATTAAAAAAAGGTAGGAAGACTTGGCTAGCTCTAAGGCTTTTTGGATAGTCCTTTTTGTCTCAATGGCTGCAATCTTTGCAGCCGTTTTTTATTGGGGAGGATGGGGGAGGATAGGGGATTATGGGGGCAAGGAGGGGATAGGAGAGGTTCTTGATTTTGAGCTTTCGCCGGATGAGGGGTGGGTTGCATTTACTGCAAGGAGGTTTAAAGGGGGTTCTGATTTGTGGACAGTGGGGATAGACGGAAAAAATTTAAAGAGGCTGACGTTCAGTGAATATTCGATAATGAATAAGGTTGCGAGGTTTTTTGAGAAGAGGAGGTGGAGGGGATTTTTAGGAATAAGTTTGCATCATCCTAAGTGGACAACAACAGGAAGGATTGGATTTTGTCAAGAAATATCAAATTATCATATTTGGGGAGTAGGAACTGTGAGCGAAAAATATTTTACAATTAAACCTGATGGAACTGATAAAAGACCAGAAACAGATTCAGATAAATATTATCGTATCTTACCTTTATTTGAATCAATGCAAACACCCCAGCCAATGTATTCTCAAAAATTCAAAAGAAAAATATTTTTAAAAGAGCATGTGCTTTGGGTTCTGGATGATGGAGAAACTACACCCAAACAATTAATTCCATAATTTAGCAAAACCTTAAATGCCCAATTATGTCCTGCCGAAATAAAAAGATTGTCAGCCTGTTAATTATTTTAGTATTGTCAATAGCAAGAATAATCTTTGCATTGGAACGACCTACCAATACAAATACCTTTGATAGCACAGGCGAAGCGAAGATTAATCTTTATATTCATAGTCGAGAAGAGAATACTATTCCAAAAGAAAAACCTATTTTGTTAGTTCATGGATTTAATTCAAGTGGTTCAATTTGGTATGAAAAAACAGGTGGTGATTATGTATCCAATTTCACTAAAAATGGTTATGACGTAATTGTCCTTGAGATGCGTGGAAATGAAGTAGATAGCAATAATGATGGAAGAAGAGACCGTCCTATCCCAGGCCGCTCCTGGGGCTACAGCGTCAGGGACTTAGGTGACGATGTTGGGACTGCTATTCAGGAAGGACTGAAATATTTTAATACGCAGTTAAATCGCGATTATAAAAAGGCAGATGTGATAACGCATTCCACCGGCGGGCTTGCTGTGACGAGTTATTCACGCTCACTCGGCCTCATTCCCTATAGAAACGATATAGATACCTTGATTCAGCTTGCTCCGCCAAATAATGGCTCAACAGGGTTTGTCGCAAATATCAAAGAGATTGCAAATATTATGCCGGCCCTCTTTGCACAGAGCATAATTGCCTACGAGTTTGCTATTGAGATGTTGGATGAAAAGGTATGGGTTCCAGGGGGCAGGTTTGAATCTGAGAGGTTGAGAGAAGAATTGACGCCCAACAGTCTGTTTCTAAAAAGTATTGAAGATTTAGGTCCTGACCCGAGGATAAAGACATTTATCGGGATAGGGAGCGATGACTGGGTAGTTGGCGACTGGAGTCCTGTTATCAATGGCAGGGAAGATATTGGTTATGAATATTTCCAGGGACTTGACCATTTTGGATTCTATAATAGCCAGAATGTCATAGGTGCAATACTTGATAGATTGGGTAAAGGGGATGACAGCTTATTCTTCTCGCGATATAAACCCTTTAAACGCGCAAGGCTGCTCAGCTTTCTTTCAGGACCAGGCATAGACCACCCTGATGACACATTTGATATAACCACTTTTGCAAAAGATATTAGAGTCAGCCCTCAGAGGCTCTTTGAGATGACGATGAGACTCGCGAGCAGGAAAGGGAAGAAAGCCCTATTTACATACTGGAAAGATTTAGAAAGCTTTAAAGAGGCACAAGCGGATTTTGAGGATTTTTCGTCGGGTTCAGAAGAGGATTTTGTAAAAAAATGGGATGAAGTCTTGGTTTCAAAAAATAAAGAGTTCCATCAAGGTTTTAATTCTGCGATGAGGGAAAATCTGGAGACACCTGATATCGCAATCCTTGCAAATGGCTATTATCAAGAGATGGTTAAGTTGATTCTGGAAAAGCTTGGTGAGCCTGTAAGGGTAGTAGATGCTGATTTTTCTCCCTCAATCTTAAAAGACCAGGCAATTCTAATAATCCCTTCTGGAGGCCTTTCTGGCCTGGATAGCTCAAGAATCTTTAGAAAGAAACTTTCAGAATTTGTCGAGAATGGCGGGACATTGATTGTCCTTTCACAGCAGAGTAGTTATGAATTCAATTGCCTTCCAGGCGGCGGGTTAAAAGGCTATGGCTGGCAAGAGGACGAGTCTTGTTATTATAAGGCTGCCTTTATAGAAAATTTTCATCCTATCTTTTCAAGTCAGATTGAGTCCTATCCGAATCTAAAGATGGATGGTTATTTTACACAGATTCCTTCTGATTCCAAGGTGCTTCTTCGCCGAGCCAAGAATTCAATGCCTGCTATGGTCTTGTATCCTTTTGGAAAAGGAGAGGTTTTGGTTTCTGCACTCTATTCGGACTGGGGATATGTAAATGGCCAGGCACAAGCAGATGAGATAAATCTGGTGAAGGATTTGATAAAATGGTCAAAATCAAAGTCGCTTAGGTCATTTAAAAAGGGAGAAGAGGTTGAGTTAAAACTTCATTTAAATAATCTATCAGAGGAGCCAGCTAAAAGGGCGAGGTTTTTGATAAGGGATAATGAGGGAAATATAAGGGAAGATTTATTAGATATTGATTTAGATAAGGATAAGGGCATAGAGATAGAGCTTCGCCCTGGCATTTTTTTAAATCCAGGCATATGGTCAATCGATTATATCCTGTTAGATTCACAAGAAAAGATTATTCAGCCACAGACTGAAGCTGGGTATTTTTCAATAACAGACCCGCCAGAAGGGGTAACGTTGCCAAATTTTAGTTTTTCTATAACGAGCGATGAGGAGGCCTATCCTATTGATAGCGAAGTTATCTTTAAATTCCATATCAAAAATCTTGGAGATTCCGATGAAAGGATAAAGTGCATTGCTAAATCTAATCATCACAATGTAGATTTTACAAAAGAGGTGATGGTTTTAAAAGGAAGTGAAAGTTATTTTGAGCTTCCCCTAATAGTTAAATCTGACGATATCTTATCAGCAAACTTCTATAATTCCCAGAATTTTCATATAGGTTATGCAGAAAGGGGGATAAGGGTATTCTCGCCGCTTTTATATATTGAGGGGGCTACGGATAAGGATTCATACCAAAAAACAGAAACTGTTGGACTGAGTTTGAAACTCAAAAATCTGAACCCCTTTCCTTATTTAGCTGGCCTTGAGGTCTCTATCTTTAATCCAGAGAATGAAAAGCAGTTTGACCATAGAGAAGCCCTTAATTTCTCCAGTGATGAATTAAAAGAAATGAAGATTGACTTTAATTTTGACGAAGAGGCTATATTTGGGACCTATAAGGTTAAGATAGACGCCTATAATAATTCAAATAAGATTGCCACAAAGACTTATTTTTTAAATCTACCAGAACCAGAACTGTCTTTGGAGGTGAGGCCTCCTAACATCCTGGGAGCAAATGAGTTAGAGAAGATTTTATTTATTCTGAAAAACCCATTTGACTTTGAGCAACAAGGCAGCATTCTAAAAGTAAATTTATTAGCGCCTGACAGTAAGACTGTATGGCAGGAGAATAAAGAATTAGAAAGTTTTTCAAAAAAAGAAGAGAGGATTTATGAGTTTCAAGTCCCCGTGCCTCTTCCAGAGATAGGAGTTTATAAACTGGGATATATTTTAGAAATGGGGAACAAAAATAAAATGGGTGAAATAGAATTGCCTTTTAGCATTGCAGCATCTTTGAATCTAAAAAATTCTTCATTTAAGGCAGGCGAGTCTTTGGAAGGTGAAATCCTATTATACCCAAAAGGGAGATTTAAACTCGATACCAAAGCGAAAATCTTGATTGAAGGTTTACAAGAAGTTCTTGAAGTGCCTGTGAGTTTAAATCCAAATATAAAAGAGAGGATTAGAATTTCAAAATTGCTTCCCGACGATATTTCAGCCGGAGAGCATAAAATAAGACTCATCCTTGAGACAGGCAAGCCGATTGAATTTGAATGGGGATTTTTTATAAGCCAGTCAAACCTTAGGATTGTTTTAGATGAAGATATATTCAGTACAAACCAGAAGGCTAAAATTATTTTAGAGAATCCTGGAGGCGTAAGCACAGAATATGAGGTCTCTATTAAATTAAAGGATTCTAAAGGGATTGATATAAAAGAGGAAAAATTTTTTGGAAAAATCAGCCAGAGCGCTAAAGATAATCTTTTCTTTGAAATATCCGAAGGATTATTAAGTGGGAGTTACTTCTTCAATATAGATTGCTTGGATAAAGCCCTCAATAAAAGAATAAATTTTTTAAAAGAGATTGAGATAAGAGGGATGAGCGCAGATTTGAAGCTCGTTACAGAAAAGAACAACTTTGCAAAAACAGAGCCTGTTTCTTTAAAGGCAGTGATTGAGAATCTTGGAGATAGGATTAATGATGGAATTTTAGAAATTAAGGTTATTCCTTCAGTTGAGACTGGCAGTCTGTATGGCATAGTTAAGGATTCAGAGACTGGTGAAATCCTGCAAGGTGCAGAAGTTCAAATAGACGGACAGCAGATTTTTACAAATTCTGAAGGCACCTTTGGTTTAAATGAGATATTAAAAGGCAAATATCAGATAAAGGCAGGTTTTACAGGTTATGAGGTATATTTAAAAGAAATAGAAATCCTGGTAGGCAAAAATACATTAGAGATTTTCCTTAACAAATCAAAATATGGCAGTCTGTCTGGAACCTTGAAAGATAGTTGGAAGAAGGAGGCTATAATCGGTGCTTCTTTAGTATTAGAGCCAACAGAATCTAAATCCTATGATGCTATTATTAGAAATTCTGTCACGGATTCCAGCGGTGGATTTAATCTTAATTCTTTGCCAATTGGAAAATACAGATTAAAGATTAGGCATCCTGAGATTGAAGATTCAGTAGATTTGATAGAGATAAATGAGGGAGAGAATATAAGGGATTGGATGGTTGAGTTAAAAGAGAGATATGTGGGGATAGAGGGGATAATAAGGGATGATAAGGGGGCTGGACTTTTTGGGGCGAAGGTGGAGATGGGAGATAAAGTAACTTATTCCCAGAGCGATGGAAGGTATTTCCTTCGGGGTATTAAAGACGGCGGAGAGTTGAAGGTGAATTTGAGAGGATATAAAGAGTGGAAGGAGATGCTGGATTTAAAGGATATCGAGGGGATTGCGGTTATCAAGGATATTGAGTTGATTGAGGATTCAGGCGCTGCTGAGTTACCCGAAATAGAGCCAAATAATGATTTTCCAATTGCAATGCAGATTGAAGAAGGGAATGTAATAAGCTCAAGCCTATCCACAATAGGCGATGAGGATTTTTTTAAACTAAATATTACAATGCCGGCTATTCTGAAAGTTGTTATTAAAGATGTCCCTGATAATATCAGGCCATACTTAAGGGTCTATGATTCAAAAGGAAAGTGGCTTGGCTCTGAGGCAAAAGGTGCTGGGGAAGATATAGAATATTTTATTGAACTCCCATCAGCAGGCGAATATTTTATTCATTTCAGAGATAGATACAATAATGTCAGTTCAGCAGATTTTTACAAATTGAGGTGTGACCTGGCAATGCCTTCTGATTTATGTTTAAAGGATGAGGATTTTGATTTTGCAAAAGAGATTAAACTCAACCAAGAAGTCTTTTTAAATATATTTCCAGAAGGCGATAATGATTTCTTAAAATTTAATCTGGATGGTCCGGGGATTTTATCCATTCAATTAAAAGACCTACCATCTAATCTCAGGCCTTCCTTGAAACTATATGATTCAAATAAGAAACTCATTGGCCAGAAGGCAGGTGGGGCAGGCGAGAGAATCTCTTTTGATATTGAGATTCTACAGCAGGGCCAATACTTTTTACAAATAAAAGACTGGTATAATAATATCTCTTCTTTAAATCCTTATTGTATCAAGATTGATTTTATAAATTCCCTGGATAGATATGAGCCGAATAATAGTCTGGATGAAAATAAGAATCTGATACTTAACCTTCCTTTATTTGCAAATATCTCACCAAAATCTGATGAGGATTATTTCAGGCTTTCTATACCTGATGCAGGGCAGGTAAAGGTCAATGTTGCGGATGTGCCTAAGAACATAAGGCCATATCTTAAGATTTATAGCGACCCTAAGAGGTCTTATATATTTTCAAATGCTGGGGGTGCAGGAGAGGAAACAGGATACACCTTTGATGTGCCTGGCCCATCAAATTATTATCTGAGTATTCAGGATAGGTATAATAGCGAAAGCAGCGTCTTGGATTATAAATTAAAGGCCATCTTTGTGCCAAAGAGGGCTTATTCTATGGATGAAACTTCTTATTTTGAAAAAAGTTATCCCGGACTAAGTATAAATAAATTAGAAGGACTCCCTATTGAAATACCTGCATTAGAAAATAATGGAAAATTTTTTATTTTAGGGAGGCTGTATTCCAACTCTGGAATGGAGATT
>JBBIOC010000034.1:0-12023 GCA_037443585.1 Candidatus Omnitrophota bacterium | reverse complement strand
TTCTTCATACGATAGAGTTGCAGACTCACCTGTTGTCCCGCAAGGAACTATCCCATCCGTGCCATTTTTGATATGGAATTCTACAAGATTTTTGAGTGAGCTTTCATCCACCTTTTCCTTTTTAAATGGCGTTACAAGAGCTACTATCGAACCCTTAAACATAACCTCCTCCAAAAAAGTTTACATTTTTGACAGTGACAGAAATGTAAACTTTTTTAAATTACTGTGCTACCTTCGAAAACCTTTTTTGCCTCTCCTTCTAAATATACGTTTTTTATCTTGTTATTGTGCTTCTCAAAACAAACCTTCAACCTGCCACCTTTTGTAATAACATTTACTTTATACTTAACGTTTAACACTTTACACTTAAAACTTGTAATTATCGCTGACGCCACTGCCCCAGTCCCACATGCAAGCGTCTCTGCCTCCACTCCCCGCTCATACGTTCGCATCTTTATATTTTTATCGTCAATAACTTCTACAAAATCCACATTTGTGCCTCTGGGTTTAAATGCCTTATGATATCTTATATTCTCGCCTATCCCTGCTACATCTATCAAATCCACCTTCTCTATAAAAATTACTGCGTGGGGGACGCCACTATCAATATAATTAACCCTTATTCTACGGCCATTTAAACTTATAGGAAGGTCGAATCTCAGATTTTTTGGTTCTTCCATCTTTACTTTAACCGTATCTTTTGCAGTAATCTCTGTCTCATAAATCCCAGCCTCTGTCTCTATCTTTATTCTTTTTGGATTTCTTTTATACAAAGCTGCACACCTCAATCCATTCCCGCACATCTCTGCCTCACTGCCATCAGGATTGAATATCCTCATCTTTATATCCGCTTTCTTGGAATCTTCAATAACTAACAGTCCGTCCGAACCTATACCTTTCTTTCTATTGCATAGTTGTCTCGCCAATTTACTCAGAGTCTGAAGTCTGAAGTCTGAAGTCTGAAGTCTATTATCGATTACCACAAAATCATTCCCATTCGCCACCATCTTTGTAAAATTTATTTTTTTATAGCTCATTGCGAATTAAATCCTGATATGACTCGCGTCGTCTGATTAGACTCGCCCTTCTTTCATCCACCAAGACCTCTGCCGGTCTTGGCCTGGCATTATAGTTGCTCGACATACTGAAGCCATAAGCGCCTGCACCCATAATTGCTAAGAGGTCGCCTTCTTTAGGTTCGATAAATCTTCTATTCAATCCAAAAAAATCCCCGCTCTCACATACCGGGCCTACCACATCAAATCTTTTAATCTTTTTTTTGGGACTATATGGTCTACTTATAACAGGTAAGATTGAATGGTATGCACCGTATAGACTTGGTCTAATAAAGTCATTCATCCCTGCATCCACAACTAAAAAATTTTTGTTTAGGGTCTCTTTTATATATAAGATCTTAGTCACAAGTATGCCTGCATTACCAACAATAAATCTGCCTGGCTCAAGGATAACCTTTAAATTCAAACCTTTAACAAGGGGCAGAACCTCCCTTGCATATTCATCTGCAGTCTGCGGGGTCTCTTTAGAATATATAATACCAAGCCCTCCACCGATATTAAACCATTTTATCTCTATGCCTCTTAGGCTTAAATCTTTGATAAAACTGACTACTTTTTTAATAGCTCTCACAAAAGGCCATGACTCTATTATCTGCGAACCTATATGAATATGGACTCCTGCTAAATTTAAGTTTCTATATTCATCTCTATGCAGAAAAATCTTTTCAGCTGTCTCTATATCTATCCCGAATTTATTTTCTGTACCACTCGTTAAAATATATCTGTGGGTCCTGGGCCGAATCTTAGGATTGATGCGTATTGCAACCCTCTGAATCCTTTCTAGTCTCCCTGCAATTCTGTCAATCAGTCTTAGCTCTGATAGGCTTTCCACATTAAAGATAAGTATATTATTCCTGATACAGGATTCTATCTCTTCTTCAGTCTTGCCAACCCCTGCATAGACTATTTTTTCAGGGTCGGCTCCAATCTTTAGGGCCTTATAAAGTTCGCCGCCGGAAACTATATCAAACCCTGCACCTTGCTTAGAAAGAATTTTACACAATGCAAGGTTTGAATTCGCCTTCATTGAATAAAGGATAATGGGATTTATCCTTCTAAAGGCCTTCTTTAGTTTCTGATAATGGTCTATAAGGGTGCCTTTGCTATAAATATAAAGAGGGGTTTTATATTTAGAAACTATCTCACTTATCCCCACTGATTCACAGAAGAGTTGATTTTCTCTATATCTAAACTCGTGCATATTTTAAACTCTCTTTAATCTCTTTACTGATTTCTTGGATTTAATAGAAGCTTCAGGATTTATTATCTCCCTCATCTTTTTTTGAGTCAATAAAGGGTGAAGGCTTTTAAGCTCTTTATCTGTCATATTTACTATATCTTTCTTGCTGCTAAATTTATATCTTATAAGTTTGCCAATTATTGTATGCGCCTCTTTAAAGGCAATCCCTTTCTGAACCAAATAGTCTGCCATATCAGTGGCATAAAGGCATTCGTCTTCAAGTTGTCTGGCAATATTTTCTTTTTTAAATTTAACTTTCGGCAAAAGTTCTGACAATAACTTTAATTCTTTTTGCAAAATCTCAAAGGAGCTAAATAGGGGTTCTTTATCTAACTGCATATCTCTATTATATGATAAAGTAAGTCCCTTCATCACAACCAAAACATTCACCAAATTTCCATACAATCTCCCCGCATTCCCCCTTATCAGCTCCAGCACATCAGGGTTTTTCTTATGCGGCATTAAAGAACTGCCTGTGCAGAATGCCTCGTCTATGTCTATAAAATCGAATTCCTTTGTTGACCAGAGAATCAAATCCTCTGCAAGCCTTGATAGATGCATTCCTATTATTGCTAAAGCACTCAATATTTCTATTACAAAGTCCCTATCGCTAACTGTATCTATGGAATTGGACGTTGGTTTCACATCAGAGATATTATATTTAGAGAAGTGAATAGATGTGCCCGCAAGTGCACCAGCCCCAAGACTTAAATCTATATTATTGTAAGCGCTCTTTAACCTCTTTTTATCTCTATTTAGCATCTCAATATATGCATAAAAATAATCGGAAATCCTTATGGGCATAGCATGCTGTAGATGCGTATATCCAGGCATCCATTGTTTTTCATTATTGTTCGCTATTTTATCCAATTCACCTATAAAATTTTTTATCAGTGCTAAAGTGACCTTTATTTTATCCAAACAATAAGCCTTAGTATCAAATACTATCTGGTCATTTCTTGACCTGCAGGTATGAAGCTTAAAGGCAATCTTGCCAACTTTTTTCTCCATCAAATATTGAATATAGCTGTGTATATCCTCAAAGGAATCGTCTATTTCAAAAGAACCTCTTTTGATTGAACCAAGGATTTCTTCCAATCCAATTTTTAATTTCCCGTGTTCCTTGGATGTTAAAATTTTTGCACTCTTCAAGATATCAATATGCAAAAGAGACCCTATGCAATCATATTCAGCTAGCTCTTTATCAAACTGAATTGATTTTGTAAATTCCTCTACTGATGGATTAGTTTTTTTTGTGAACCTTCCACCCCATAATTTAGCCATATCAAACTCCCTTTTTATACGGCATTCCCCATATCTTTATAAACCCATCTGCCACACTCTTGTCAAACTTATCGCCCTTCTCATAGGTTGCCAGTTCTTTCTTATATAGGGAATATCTGGACTTTCTGCCTGCAATGCTGCAGACACCTTTTAGTAATTTCAATCTGACTGTGCCAGTAACATTCCTCTGTGTATGCTCTACAAATGCATCCAGTGCCTTCTTTAAAGGGGTAAACCACAATCCATAATAGATGAGTTCTGCATATTTTAAAGATATAGTTTCTTTGAAATGCCCAAGCTCTCTGTCCAAAACAAGGCCCTCTAAATCCTTATGAGCTGTATATAAAATCCAACCAGCGGGCGCTTCATAGACCTCTCTTGACTTTATTCCTACGAGCCTGTTCTCTATGAGGTCTGTCCTGCCAATGCCATTTTGCCCCCCAATCTCATTCAATTTAAAGAGCAAATCTACTCCATTATATCTTTTTCCATTAAATTTTGTTGGCTTACCATTTTCAAATTCAATCTCTATATATGTTGGCTTGTTGGGGCAGTCTTTTGGATTTCTGGTCATTTGAAAAGCATCTTCTGGCGGCTCATTCCAGGCATCCTCTAAAGCACCACACTCTATGCTAACGCCCCATAGATTCTTATCCAGACTATATGGGCTCTTCTTTGTAGTCTCAATGGGGATATTAAACTTCTTTGCATATTCAATCTCCTCTTCCCTCGAAGACATCTCCCATTCTCTTAAAGGTGCGATGGTCTTTAATTCAGGTGCAAGTGCAGTGATAGAAACCTCAAATCTCACCTGGTCATTCCCTTTACCTGTACAGCCATGGGCAACATAATCGGCACCTTCTCTCTTTGCAGCCCCTACCAATCCCTTTGCAATAAGAGGCCTGCTTAAAGCAGTTGCAAGTAAATATCTGGACTCATAAACTGCATTTGCCTTTAGAGCAGGGAATATAAAATTTTCAACAAACTCTTTTTTTAAATCCTCAACTATTATCTTTGAAGCCCCTGCCTTCTTTGCCCTAATCTTTAAGGCTTCGAAATCTCCTGCCTGGCCTAAATCTGCAATGTATGCAATAACCTCATAGCCCTTCTCTTTAAGCCATCTTATTGCAACGGAGGTATCTAGGCCGCCGGAATATGCTAGAACAACCTTTTTCTTCATATCTTTCCTTTCTAACCTGGTTAGATTTGTCAGATTAGCAATTCAATTAATATTCCCTTCTGCACATGCAACCTATTCTCAGCCTGGTCAAAGACTATTGAATGGGGTCCTTCGAGGACCTCATCTGTTATCTCTTCTCCTCTATGCGCAGGCAGGCAATGCATTATCAGACAATCTGGCTTTGCGAATTTTAATAAATTTGAATTTACCTGAAAAAGCTTAAATGCCTTTAGCCTTTCTTTGCGCTCTCTTTCCTGGCCCATACTAACCCAGACATCTGTATAGATTATGTCAGCGCCCCTTGCTGCCTCCTCAGGTCTATTTAAAATCTCTATTTTGGAATTGGACTTCTTTGCAAACTCTATTGTATTTTTTGCTACTTCTTTATCAATCTCATAACCATTCGGGCTAGCAATCTTAAAATTTATCCCTAATTTTGAACAGCCATATAAAAGAGAATTTGCAACATTATTTCCATCGCCAATAAAAGCTAAGGTCAGACCCTTCAATTTCCTCTTCTCAGATATAGTAAATAAATCGCTCAAGGCCTGGCAGGGGTGCTCAAGATTACTCAGACCATTAATAATTGGTATAGAGGAATATCTTGATAACTCTATCAAGTCTTCATGTTTAAATACCCTTGCTACTACGCCGTCTAGATATCTAGACATCACCCTCGCCACATCCCTTATCTCTTCTCTTTTACCAGGTTGAATCTCACCTGGTCCTATATAGATCGCACTGCCGCCCAATTCAATCATTCCTACTTCAAACGAGACGCGAGTCCTATTTGACGGCTTCTCAAATACTAGGGCTAAAATCTTATTTTTAAGAGGCTGGCCAAAATCCTTTCTGTGGTTTTTTAGTTTTTTTGCAAGGCCGAATATAGCCTCAATCTCTTCAACCTCTAAATCCTTAATTGAAATCAGGTCCCTCTTCATTCCTTAATTGCCTCCTCCAGAATACTTACTGCCTTATCAATCTCTTTCTTTGTCACTGTCATACCTGGCATCAATCTCAACACCTTCTCATGAGTGCAATTAATCAACAGTCCATTTCTAAAACATTCTTCAACTATCTCTTTCCCATCTATATTCAATTCCACGCCAATCATCAAACCCATTCCCCTTATCTCTTTGATAACAGGAAATTTATTCTTTAATTCATTCAATCTCATTCTTAGATATTCACCCATCTTGGCTGTATTAGTCAAAAGCCTCTCTTTTTTAATCGCTTTAAAGACACCGAGTGCAGCGCTACAAGCAATCGGGCTGCCGCCAAATGTTGAGGCATGCATGCCTGGTTTAAATACATCTGCCACTTTAGTCTTTGCAATCATTGCGCCTATTGGGATGCCACCTCCGAGTGATTTTGCCAAGGTCATTATTTCAGGCTCAATCCCATAGTGCTGAAAGCAGAAAATCTTACCCGTTCTGCCTAAGCCAGTCTGGACCTCATCTAATATAAGCAGTAGCTCCTTTCTATCGCACAGCTCTCTTACTTTTTTAACATATTCTTTTTCAGCAATATATATTCCGCCTTCACCCTGGATTAACTCTAGGATTATCCCTACTGTCTTCTCTGTCACAGCCTTTTCTAATTCATCAAAATCGTTTAATCTTACATGTTTAAATCCTTCAGGCAAAGGCTCAAAGCCCTTTTGAAATTTTGCCTGGCCTGTAGCAGTTATCGCTGCGAGGGTCCTGCCATGGAAAGAATTCTCCATTGCAATAATTTCATACTTACCCCTTGGGCTGCCATAGGCTCTAGCCAATTTAAAAGCAGCCTCATTCGCCTCAGCACCACTATTACAAAAAAATACCTTTCCCGTAAAGGAATCTTCGATGAGGAGCTTGGCAAGTTTTGCCTGGACTACATTATAATAATTATTGGATACATGAATGATTTTATGCAGATAATTCTTTATTGCATTTACCACAATGGGATGGCAATGGCCAAGACCGCTCACCCCCCAACCAGGAAAAAAGTCTAAATACTCCTTGCCTTCAACATCCCAGACCTTCAGACCCTTGCCCTTTACAATTACTAAAGGGGTTCGTGTATAGGTATCCATCACATAATTATTATAAAGCTCGATTACCTCTTTTGTATTCATGCTATCTCAAGATCTCGGTTCCAATGCCCTTATCTGTAAATATCTCAAACAAAAGGCTGTGCGGGATTCTGCCATCTATGATATGGGTCTTGTTCACCCCGCCTTTTAATGCATTCATACAGGCATTTACCTTCGGAATCATACCCTGCTGTATAACCTTTCTTTCAATAAGCGCCTTTATCTCTTTAGTATTTAATGTGGATATCAAAGAGTTCTCGTCGCCTGGATTACGCAAAATCCCTTTTACATCTGTCAATAGCACAAGCTTCGCT
Source organism: Candidatus Omnitrophota bacterium (assembly GCA_037443585.1). Taxonomy (GTDB): domain Bacteria; phylum Omnitrophota; class Gorgyraeia; order Gorgyraeales; family JBBIOC01; genus JBBIOC01. The sequence goes on along the minus strand of JBBIOC010000034.1, from coordinate 4,855 downwards.
GCCTTTAATGCAACTGAAATTGCAGAGCTTGCACTATCTGCATTTACATTGTGAATCTCCTTATCACTACAAATACCAATGGGTGAGATGACAGGAATCTTTTTAAAAGTTAGTGCCTTTTTTATAGAGGCTGTATTTATAGAACTTATCTCGCCTACAGAACCAAGTCTCGAAGATTCTGTATGTGGCCGAGTAAATATAATATCTTTTATCTTTGTATTTAGGCTGACAGCCTTGCCACCGAAAAGTTCAATGGCCTTTACAATCCCTCTATTTATCTCTGCAAGCACCCTATCTATAATCTCAGTATCCTCTTTACTTGTAACGCGTATTCCATCTACAAAATCTGTTCTCTTCCCAAGCCTCTTTAATTCCTGTGTAATATAAGGCCCGCCGCCATGGACTAATACAGGTCTTATGCCTACAAAACTCATAAAGACGATATCCTGCAGCACACCTCTCTTTATCCCCTCATTTAAAAGCGCACTACCACCGTATTTAATCACAATGACCTTTTCATGATAAGACTTTATGTAGGGCAGCGCCTCAATTAAAACATCTGCTTTTTTAATCGCTTCGTGCATAAATTAACCTATTCAACCTACGCGGTTGAACCTTTGTTCAGCCATTTGTTCAACCGCGTAGGTTGAATAAAGGTTCAGCTCTCATACTCCGCGTTAATCCTCACATACTCCTCAGTCAAATCGCAGGTCCACATCTTGGCAGAACCTTTGCCCATTTTAAGGTCAATCCTTATTAATATATCTCTTTTCTTAAAAATATCTTCTAATAATTTTCTATCTGCATTAGTGGCCTTGCCATTTCTTAAAACACATATATCTTTCTGGCCCAAATATATATTTAGTCTATTTGCATTGATTTCTACGCCGGCAGAACCGCAGGCAGCAGCAATTCTGCCCCAATTAGGGTCTCCACCCGCTATCATCGTCTTGACTAGATTGGAATTCGCTATGCGCCTGGCTACTTTTCTTGCATCAAAGCTATCCTTTGCATTCTCTACAAAAATTTCTATAAATTTCTTTGCGCCTTCGCCATCTTTGACAATGAGTTTTGCTAAATATTCTGCCACAAATTTTAAGGCACTAAAGAATTTTTTATAAGAGCTGTCTTTTTTATTTATCAGTCTATTTTCTGCAAGGCCATTCGCAAAGATTATTGCAGTATCATTTGTGCTCATATCGCCATCTACACTTATACAATTAAAAGAATCTGCTATCACATCTTTGAAGGCCTCTTCCAAAAACCCTCTCTCTATTTCTGCATCTGTTGTAAAGAATGCAAGCATAGTTGCCATCTCCGGCGAAATCATACCCGCGCCCTTCGCAGCCCCGCCAAGCCTGACTTTTCTTTGACCTATATTAAATTCAACTGCGAGCTCTTTATTAAAGGTATCAGTAGTCATAATTGCCCTTGAAAATCTGGTCCCGTTTTTAGAACTCAAGTTCCTAACCAGTCTAGGAATCTTTCTCTTTATCTTTTCTACAGTCATTGGCCTTCCAATCACGCCAGTTGAGGCTATCAAGACTCTATCTTCATCTATGCCTAAATATTTTCCTGTCAATCCTGTAATCGTCTCTGCATCCTTTATCCCTTTATCCCCAACGCAGCAATTTGCATTCCCACTATTGACAATTATTGCCTGGGCAGTCACCCTCTTTATCCTTCTCTTTGTAACTACAACAGATTCGGATTCTATTCTATTAGTTGTAAATACGCCTGCGCCTAAAGCAGGCAACTCAGAATATAGTAGCGCAAGGTCATCCCTCCCTGACTCCTTTATACCGCAGGAGACCGAACTTGCTAAGAAACCCTTTGGCGCTGTAATACCACCTTTGATTATCTTCACAGAAGCCCCAGCGTCTCCTCAAAACCACACATTATATTCATATTCTGAACTGCCTGGCCGCTTGCCCCTTTCATAAGATTATCAATTGCAGTTATAACAATCAAAATTTTTATATCCGGAAATGCCCTGATGCCAATATCGCAATAATTTGTATGGGCTACAAATTTGGTGTCTGGTAAAATATCCTTATTGAGTATCCTTATGAAACTCTCCCTTTTATAAAATTTTCTATATATTTCCAAAGCCTCCTCTGTGGAGACTTTACTTTTTGTTCTGAGATAGATAGTGCTCAAAATCCCCCTCTTCATTGGAACTAAATGTGGAACAAATACTAAATTGACCGGTGATTTTGAAAAGTTATTCAGCTCCTGCTCTATCTCAGATGCGTGCTGATGGACATTGACCTTATATGCCTTAAAACTATTCTCTAATTCACCTAACATAAGACCAGGCGCAGGACACCTCCCTGCGCCAGATACCCCTGATTTAGAATCGCATATTATAAAGCTCTCAAGCAACCCTTTCTCTAAAGGCGGCAGACAACCGAGTATTATGCCTGTTGGATAACATCCAGGATTGGCAATCAGTCTTGCTTTTTTAATCTTTTCTCTATAAACCTCTGGAAGGCCATAGACCGCTTCCTTTATATATTTGGACGTTTTGTGTTTTGTATTATATGATTTCTCATATACAGCAGGGTCTCTAAGCCTGTAATCTGCGCTCAGGTCTATTACCTTTTTATTCGCCTCTAAAAATATAGGAGCGACTTCCATTGAAACCTTATGAGGAAGCGCCAAAAAAACCAAATCGCAATTTTTTTCAATTTTTTCTGGGCTAAGGTCCTCACAGGGCAAATCTAATCTGCCTGAAAGCCAGGGGAAAAGCCCTTGGATATTTTGAGGTCTTTCAATCTTTGCAGATAAGACAGAAATCTTTACTTCTGGATGTCTTAACAAAATCCTTATTAGCTCCTCGCCTGCATAACCTGTTGAACCCATAATGCCGATTTTTAACATTTTAGGCCCCCCTAAAAATATACCTAAATTATAAATAAAAAAGCCTACCCTGTCAATTAAATTATCGTCGGAAAAATGACCGGATAGGCAACAATTAAATATTTAGCAGCTTACCTCTTCGTCCACTGGAATCTCTTCCTTGCCCCCTTTTGTCCGTATTTCTTCCGCTCCTTTGCGCGCGGGTCTCGCGTCAAAAACCCCTTCTTCCTAAGGACGCGCCGCGTCTCTTCACTGGTCAAGGCTAATGCCCTTGATATGCCGTGCCTCAATGCACCTGCCTGTCCTGAAGTGCCTCCGCCGAATACATCTGCTGTAATATTAAATTTTGCAAGTGCATTCGCAACCCTCAACGGCTGTCTCACAATCATCCTCAATGTCGGCCTGTCAAAATATTCATCTAGGGGTTTTTCATTTACGATTATATCGCCGCTTCCTGGCGCAAGCCAGACCCGTGCAATAGATTCCTTTCTTCTTCCTGTGGCATATAATTTTGTCTGTTCCATATCTCACCTTTTTTAAAGCACAGATGGGCACAGATTAGAAGAAACAGATGATCACAGATTTTAATCTGTGATCATCTGTGCTTCAGAGAATGAGTTCTTAAATTGGCTATATATTTATCACCTCAGGGCTCTGTGCAGAATGAGGGTGCTCAGGCCCTGCATATACCCTAAGCCTTGTAAGCATCTGCGAGCCAAGCCTTGACTTTGGCAACATCCCTCTGATTGCGTGCCTTACCACCTCAGTCGGCTTTTCCCTCATCATCCTCTCCAAGTTTATCTCTTTTAGACCTCCAGGATAACCTGAAAAACGTGTGAAAATTTTTTGTTTCAATTTTCTGCCAGAAAAACTGATATTCGCTGCATTTACTACGACGACAAAGTCACCTTGGTCAACGTGTGGGGTATAGGCAACCTTGTCCTTCCCCATCAAGAGCCTCGCAACCCTTGTAGCAAGCCTACCTAAAATCTTGCCGCTGGCATCTATTAGAAGATATCGTGGTTTTATGTCCTTTTTTTGAGCTATATATGTCTTCATAATTGAAAGATAAGTATAGCATAAAAAAAATAAATGTCAACCCCGCCCTTTGGTTATTTTTGACCCACATAAGAATAAGAGAAACTGGATTCTAATAAATACAAACGTTATCTTTTAGACTTATTTTCAAAACAAACCGCATCAATCCAAAGGGCGGGGTCAATACTTTACTTTCAATAGACAAAGGCCTTCAGCAGGGGCTGTTGGCCCTGCAGAACCTCTGGATTTGCTTGAGAGTATCTTCTTTAAGCTTCCCGCTGGGAACCTGCCTCTGCCTACCTCAATGAGTGTGCCTACAATATTTCTAACCATATTATGTAGAAACCCATCTGCCTCTATATAGAAATCAATAAATCTGCCTTTCTTTACAATATCTAATCGTTTCAAATTTCTTACAGAATTTGAATCCTTCCTGCTTGATGCCTGAAAAGCCCTAAAATCATGCCTTCCAATAAGCATTCTCGACTCCTTTTTCATTTTAAAGATATCTAAAGGATACGAGACTAAGGTTATATATCTATCGGATAATGGTGAACGCACCGCAGCATTAAAAATTCTGTATCTATATAATTTCCCTTTAGAATCAAACCTGGAATCAAAATCCAAGCCAACTTCTTCAACCCTCTTAACTGCTATATCCTCTGGCAATAGACTATTAAGGCCATCCCTAATATTTTTAATGGACAGTGTTGATTTTGTCTTAAAATTTGCGATTTGTGCCTCGGCATGAACGCCTGAATCTGTCCTGCCTGCACCATTTAAAACTACCTCTTCTTTAATGAGCCTCTTTAAAGCCTTTTCTATCTCTTCCTGAATAGTCTTTAATCCCCGTTTATCCGTCCTACTTTTAGAGATTCTGGATGACTGTCGCTGCCATCCATTATATCGGGTGCCGTCATATTCTATTGTCAGCTTAATATTCCGCATCTTCTAC
>JBBIOC010000033.1:10333-12720 GCA_037443585.1 Candidatus Omnitrophota bacterium | reverse complement strand
GCGAGCGAATGTCGGCTATATAGACTCTCTAAGAATGAGCGAGCTGTAAACTGAAGCGCACGGCGAAAAAATTTAGTGCTTGAGGGCAAGACCCTAACCAACCACATCTAATCTCCTAAGTCTAAATCCAACGCCTAACTCCTCAGCTATTTTCTTACATTCCTGAATATCAACCCCGGGCATCTCAATGCAGGTAATCTCAACCTTTGGCACAAACTTTTTACAACTCAAAATAAATTCCTTTACTCTATCAAATGTCCCTTCGCCGAACTCTGGCTTGCATATCTGGAAATAGCTTTCTTTAGAATGAACATTTAGACTAACAGATACTGCATCGATCAGGCCTGAAAGAAGTGGTGCGATAGGCTGTTTGTTAATAAGGTCCCCGTGGCCATTTGTAACAAGTCTTATATACGCGCCTTTTTCTTTTAAGGCCCTGGAAACATCCCGTACCACATCTAATCTGAGCGTGGGTTCTCCATATCCACAGAATACTATCTCTTTATAGAACTTAGGGTCGCCTATCGAGTCTAGAATCTCTTTTACAGTAGGCTCTTCTTTTAGTCTTAGACTATATCCCTTCACATAATCAGTATAATTTCTAACACAGAAGGTGCAGTTGTCTGTGCAGCGGTTTGTAATATTTAAATATAGATTATCGCGTATCTTATAAACTATCTTACCCATTGAAACCAACCAAAATTTCAACCTACGCAGTTGAACAATGGTTTAACCATTTGTTCAACTGCGTAGGTTGAATATGGTTTTATTGAAATCTGAAGAGCCTTATAGCATTTTCAGTTGTAATTCGTGCCACCTCTTCGAACGAAATCTGCTTTATCCCTGCCAGCTCTTCAGCAAGATATCTGATATATGAAGGTTCATTCCTTCTGCCACGAAAGACCTGCGGCGCCAGAAATGGGGCATCAGTCTCTAAAAGAAGTCTCTCGATCGGGACTAATTTTGTAATCTCTCGCAACCTGCCAGCATTTTTAAATGTCAGATTACAAGTAAAGGAAATATAAAGCCCCATGTTGAGACAATTTTTTAAAAAATTCTCATCGCCAGAAAAACAGTGCATTACACCAGTGATTTTAGACCCTAAACTATTTTTTAGAATCTCTAGGATATCCTCATCTGCCTCTCTATTGTGTATAATTAAAGGGTAATTTTTAGTTTTTGCCAGCTCAATAAAGTCTCTAAGGCATATTTTTTGAGTCTCTTTTGGGACTTCGGATTTAAAATAGTCAAGGCCTACTTCTCCAATAGCAAGAACCTTTGGTTCTTTTAACATCTCTTCTAAATTCTTAATTCCATCTTCAGAAAGGTTTCCAACCTCATGAGGATGAATGCCAACTGAAGCAAATATTCTCTCATACTTCTTTGCAAGTTCAATGGAGTGCCTTGACCCTTCAATGCTACTACCCACATTTAATATAAATCCAATCCCGGCGTCCCCGGCCCTTTTTATCACTGCCTCTCTATCTGTATCAAATTGGGCAAAATCAAGATGGCAGTGTGTATCGATTAACATTGAATTATTTAGGTGATATTTCGCGAATCCTCTTTACAATAGGCGGGATCTCCTGCAAACAATACTCAGCATCTTCTAAAGTATTTTCGTATCCAAAAGAAAATCTGACAGAAGACTGTGCTAATTCTGGAGAGACCCCCATGCTAAGTAAGACATAAGAAGGCTCAGTAGACCCAGAGGCACAGGCTGAACCTGTAGAGGCATAGATTCCTTTTAGGTCTAAACTTATAACCAGCGATTCTCCTTCGACAGATTTAAAGCTTATATTTAAAACCCCACTCAGGCGCAGGTCAGGATGGCCATTTAAATAAATATCCTTCAGCTCTCTTGTCAATCCATCATAAAATCTATCTTCAAGTTTTTTTAGATGCGCAGTTTGGTTTTGTAACTCGCCCTTTGCAATCTTAACCGCCTCGCCAAAGCCAACAATCCCTGCTACATCCTCTGTGCCTGAACGTAAACCTCTTTCCTGATGGCCGCCATGCTGATATGGTAAAATATCTATTCCCTTTCTAAGAAAAATTGCACCTATCCCTTTTGGACCATAAAGTTTATGTGCTGAAAAAGAGGCTATGTCAACACCCAGCTCTTCTACATTAAAGGGGATCTTTCCAAAAGACTGGACAGCGTCTGTATGAAAATATATGCCTGAACGCCTTGCAAGCTTTGCAATCTCTTTTATAGGCTCTATAGTCCCCACCTCATTATTTGCATGCATAATAGAGATGAGAATTGTCCCCTTCTTAATAGCACTCTTTAACTCATTTAAGTCTACAATCCCATATTTATCAACCTTTACATATGTCACCTCAAAACCCATCTCCTCTTCCAGGAATTTACAGGTATTCAAAAC
>JBBIOC010000033.1:10092-10323 GCA_037443585.1 Candidatus Omnitrophota bacterium | reverse complement strand
GTGCTCTATCTGAGAGGTAACTATGTGTCTGCCTTTTTCAAGATTTGCAATTGCCACGCCTTTTATTGCAAGGTTGTTTGCCTCAGTGCCTCCGGAAGTAAATATTATATCGCAGGGTTCTGTGCCTATAGCATTTGAGATTATATCTCTTGCATTATCAATTGCCTTTCTGGCCTCCTGTCCCAAAGAATATTGGCTTGAGGCATTCCCAAAATTCTTCTCCAGATAAGG
>JBBIOC010000033.1:0-10082 GCA_037443585.1 Candidatus Omnitrophota bacterium | reverse complement strand
ATCATAGCCGCTAATACTTCTTTTCGTATCGGCGTTGTAGCACTGTGGTCTAAGTATACTTGACGCATAGTATCAGTTAGTTATTGAGTTACTTGAGTTATAGGGTTATTGTGTTTAAGTTTTTAACTCAATAACCCAAGTAACCCAATAACACAATAACTCTAACTTTCTATTCGCGGAAATAACGGCCTACCTCTTTTAATCTTTGTACCAGGCCTGCCAATTCCCCACTTTATATCTTCAATCTTTGCATTTTTAATATCCCCAAGCCCTAACTGTTCCCACATCTCCTCTGCAGTCTTTGGCATAAAGGGATAGATGGAGATTGCAGTAACGCGCAGGACTTCAAAAAGACTATATATAAGGCCTTTGAGCTCACTAACCCTATTTTCTTTTGACAGCTTCCATGGTGCGCTCTCCTCGATTAATTTATTCGCTTTATTTATTAATTCCCAGATAGAAGAGAGGACCTCGCTAAAGTCAATCTTTCTAAAAGAATCCTGCAGCTTTTGTAAAAGGGTCTCAATATTTTCTTTAATCGCATTATTTTCAAAAGAATCTATCTCAGGAATCGTCCCAGAAAAGTACTTCTCTACCATAACCAAGGTTCTATTCAAAAGATTTCCCAAGTCATTTGCGAGGTCGCTATTCATCCTAAAAACCAATGCCTCTCCACTAAAAGTCCCGTCCAACCCAAAAGGAACCTCCCTGAGCAAAAAATATCTGTAGGCATCTACGCCAAATCTCTCTATAATCTGTAATGGGTCTACTATATTACCCTTAGACTTTGACATCTTTTCCTCGCCCACCCTCCACCAACCATGGGCAAAGATTGTCTTTGGCGGCTCAAGGCCAATTGCATGCAGGATTATCGGCCAATAGACTGCATGTTGTCTCAGGATATCCTTGCCTATTATATGAATATCACAAGGCCAGTATCTTTTAAATTTATCAGGGTCGTCTAAAAAACCTGCTACACTTATATAATTTATAAGCGCATCGAACCAGACATACGTCACATGGCTCTCGCTGAATGGTATTGGTATCCCCCAGGTCAGCCTCGATTTTGGCCTCGATATACAAAGGTCATTGATCGGGTTCTTTAAGAAACTCATAATTTCATTTCTACGAAACTCTGGCAATATAAAATCTGGATGGGACTCAATATATTTCATCAGCCAGTCCTGATATTTTGAAAGCCTGAAGAAATAATTTTTCTCTGACAGATGTTCCACTGCCCTTTTACAATCAGGACAAAGGCCTTCTATTATCTGAGAAGGCTGCCAGAATGTCTCGCAGGGCGTACAATACCAGCCACTATATTCGCCTTCATATAAATCTCCCCTTTTATATAAAATCTCTAAGACATATTGGACTACCTTTATATGCCTCTCTTGCGTAGTCCTTATGAAATCATCATATGATATATTCAGTCTCTCCCAGAGTGCAATGAATCTCGGTACGATTCTATCTGCAAAGACCTCAGGTTCTAAACCTTCCTTCTCTGCTGCCTCTTTTATCTTCTGACCATGCTCATCAGTGCCTGTAACAAACAGAACATCAGAGTCATTCAGGCGCCAGAACCTCGCAAGTGCATCACTTGCAATATTTGTATAGGAGTGGCCTATATGCGGACTGGCGTTGACGTAGTATAAAGGGGTTGTAATGTAAAACTTTTTAGACATAGTTTAGTGTAATATAAAAATTGTATTTTATAATGCACAGATGACCACAGATTAAAAGATACAAGATGATCACAGATTAAGTTATCTGTGATCATCTGTGAAAACGTGAGTTTAACACGAAATCTGTGATCATCTGTGCTTTATTTAGACATTATCTATTATAATCCACCTCCACCTGCTTCCCCTCTTCCAACTCTACCAAAGCCTTCCGTTTGAATACATTCACACTCAAGACCCTGCCCTTCCCTTCCTTTGTATGAATCCATTCACCTTCCTTTGGCAGCCCCTTGAGATAAGTCTTATAGCATTCATATTCGTAAGACAGGCAACACATAAGACGGCCGCATAGCCCAGAGATCTTGGAGGGGTTTAATGGAAGATTTTGCTCCTTTGCCATTCGTATTGTAACAGGTTCAAAATCCCTAAGAAATTTTGCGCAACACAAGTGTCTACCGCAAGGCCCAAAGCCTCCAAGAAGCTTCGCCTCATCCCGAACACCTATCTGTTTCAGCTCTATCCTCACCTTAAAAATATGCGCAAGGTCTTTTACGAGTTCCCTGAAATCAATCCTGCCCTCAGCAGTAAAGTAAAATATAATCTTTGTGCGGTCAAAAGAATACTCTGCCTCAACTAATTTCATATCCAGGGCCCTCTCTTCAATCTTCTTCTGACAGGTATTAAAGCCGTTCTTTATCCGTCTCTTATTATCCTCTATCTGAACAATGTCTTCTTTGGTCGCAACCCTTATAATCTTGCGCAAAGGCTCTTCCAGGCTTGACTCCAGAATCATCTCTGGCTCACTAACAACCTGGCCATATTCAAGCCCCCTCTCAGCTTCGACGATAACATAATCGCCGACATTAGGCTTTAGATTCTGTGCATCAAAATATAAAATCTTACCTGCCTCGCGTAATCTAACCTGTATTGCTTCGTACATATCTTCCTTTAAACTACTTAATAAGTATACATTTCGTGCATTGCTGGTTTTGTATACTTATTTTAGAGACTGGAATAGAACCTCAAGCGCTAATCTTGGATTTATGTTATTCCTTATATAATCCAGAGTAGTCAGGATTGCGTCCAAGTTTTGTTCAATCTCTTCTGTTGAAAAGCGTTTTGACTCTGAGAAGATATTTTGGTATCTGTCGATATTAATCAGGCCCTGAGGTTCATCCCTGAATTTTAAAATCAGTATATCCCTGTACCAATTTAATAGCAGGATTAACATGTCTTCTAATATCTCTCTATCTTTTAACCCTTCAAAACCTTCTGTAAGACGACTCAAGGCTGTGTCCCTCAATCCTGCGCAATCCCTGTCCTTTAATTCTAAAGCCCTTGAAAGGTCCTGCCCGCATATGTGAGCTAAAAAATTAGCTGAATCTTGCTCAATGCCAAATCTTTTTACAAGAATATCTCTAATTGTCTCTATACTTAATCTATTAAACCGAACAACTTGACAGCGAGACACTATTGTAGGAAATATCCTTGATATATCTGTGGTAGTCATAATAAAAATCTGACCCTCTGGGGGTTCTTCCAAAATCTTCAAAAGACAGTTACAAGCCTCATCTGTCAGCGCCCAGGCATTTAGAATTATAAAAATCTTATAATCTGCCTCATAAGGTTTTAGGCTCGATTGATAGATAATGCCTCTGATAGTATCTATCTTTATTGAAGCATCCTTTGATTCCCTTTGAATCAAAAATACATCGGGATGGTTTAAGGCATCTATCTTTTTACAACTCAAGCATTGGTCACAGGAATCCAATCCTCTCTTTTCGCAGTTTATCGCCTTAGCAAAATCTAATGCAGCCATCCTCTTGCCAATACCCTCAGGACCCAAAAAAAGATAACCCCTGCTAAATTTTCTTTTTAAGATAATGCTCTTTAAAGCCTTGACCGCACCTTCCTGTCCTAATATATCTTTAAATGACATTTTACATGACCTCTGAAAAAGAATTTTTTGACGCGGATATACGCGGATTGCACACGGATTCACGCGGATTTATCGCCGAAAATATCCGCGACCATCCGCGTGTCAATCCGCGAAAATCCGCGTTTAAGAAAGTTTTTTAGATGTCTCTTTACAGTCTCTCTTATTAGTGCCTGAGTCTCCTGAATGCCTCCCCTGACTGAAATTACCTTTATCCTATCTGGCTCTTTTTTTGCAATTGCAAGATAACCCTTGCGCACCCTCTCATGATAGGCTAAAGGTCTTTTTTCAATCCTGTCTTTGAATGCGCCTGAGCGCTTGAGCCCTTCTTTGACATCTATATCTAAGACAAAGGTTATGTCAGGCTTTATCCCTTTAGTAACCAATTCCCCAATCCTTTTTATCAAACTTAAATCCAGACCGCCCCCATATCCCTGGTACGCAAGGCTTGAGTCTAAAAATCTATCACAGATTACAAAACTCCCATTTCTTAATGCAGGCGATATCTTTTCTCCAACAATCCTCTCCCTTGCAGCCATATATAGTAGCATCTCAGAGACTGCACCAAGGGTCTTATTTGCAGAGTCTAATAAAATCTCCCGAATCTTTTCGCCTATAACTGTTCCACCTGGTTCTCTGGTATATAGAGCCTTTAAACCTTTTGCTTTTAAAAATTTAAAAAGCAACTTAGAATGAGTAGTCTTTCCACACCCTTCAGGCCCTTCAAATGTTATAAATAGACCTCTAAAAGACTTTCTTAAACGCGGATTTTCGCGGATTACACGCGGATGGTCGCGGATATTTTCGGCGATAAATCCGCGTGAATCCGTGTGCAATCCGCGTATATCCGCGTCAAAAAAATATTTTTTTGGCAATCTCATAAAGACTCCTTTCGCCATATAGTGCCTTCCTTCTCATCCTCAAGGACTATCCCAATTTTTTTCAGTTCTCCTCTAATCCTATCTGCCATTTCAAAATCCTTATCTTTCCTTGCGCCATCCCTGATGTCAATCAGAAGCTTTATAAGACCTTCTATTAGTTTTCTATCCTCGCCCATCTTCCTATCCCCTTTGAATAATCCCAGGATTCCACCTAGTTCTAATAACGTCTTTTTAGCATAATTTAATCGCCCAACTTCCAACTTCCAACTTCTAACTTCTAACTTCTTATTAAGATACCCTACCAACTCAAACAACACCCCCAAAGCCCCAGCAGTATTAAAATCATCATCCATCTCCTCTTCAAATCTCTTACGGGAAAAATCTATTTTCTGTTTATAGCTAAGGGCCATTGGCTGAGTTTTGGTTTTTGTCATAAGCCATAAGCCATTAGCCATTAGCCTATCTATCTTGTCAAACAGTATATAAAACCTCTCCCTCGCCCTCTTTGCCTCCTCCATCTTCTCATAAGAAAAATCTATAGGGCTTCTATAATGGCAGGATAAGAAAAAGAGCTTTAAGACTTCGGGGTGATACTTCTTTAAAATATCTCTTACAGAGATAAAATTACCCAAAGACTTTGCCATCTTCTCGCCATCTATAGTCAGAAGCCCATTGTGAAGCCAGTAATTTGCGAAGGGTTTTTTAGTTGCGCATTCAGATTGCGCAATCTCATTCTCATGGTGGGGAAATATTAAATCCATCCCGCCTCCATGTATATCGAAATTTTCACCCAAAAACTTCGTAGACATTGTTGAACATTCTATATGCCATCCCGGTCTGCCCTGTCCCCATGGACTCGTCCAAGAAGGCTCACCTTCCTTAGAAGACTTCCATAGTGCAAAGTCCAAAGGGTCATTCTTGCGCTCATCAACCTCTACCCTCACACCTGACAACATCTCATCCGGACTCTGCTTAGAGAGTTTTCCATAATCCTTAAATTTTCTAACTGAAAAAAATACATCCGATTCTTTTGCATATGCGAAACCTCTTTTTATAAGCTTCTTAATCATCTTTATCATATCTTCTATATATTCTGTAGCCCTTGGCTCAAAATCTGCTTTTTCAATACCTAAAACCTCCATATCTTCGTAATAACTCTTAGTATTTCTTTCCGCTATCTCCTTTACCTTCTGTTTTATATTACCCTGATTTCTGGTTTCTTCTTTTGCTTTTTCAATAATCTTATCATCCACATCAGTTATGTTCTTCACAAATTCAACTTTATATCCTTTATATTCAAAAAACTTGCGTATCACATCAAATACAAATGCACCGCGTGCATGTCCAATATGGCACTCATCATAGACAGTAACGCCACAGACATACATCCCCACTTTGCCTTTTTTGATAGGCTTGAAGATTTCTTTTTTACCTGTTAGGGTATTGAATATCTTAATTGGCATATTAAAAATTTTGTGTACAGATTTGCGCAGATTTCAGCCTGAGGCTGACCAGCCTTTGGCTGGAAAAACCACAGATTTTCACAGATAATCTGTCTAAATCTGTTAAAAATCTGTGAGAATCTGTGCTTATATATTTTCTAAACATGCCACCGCATACGTCGCAATCGCCTCGCCCCTGCCAATAGCACCCACACCTTCCTGAGTTGTGGCTTTGATATTTACTTTGGTCTTTTCAATCTTTAAAATTTCTGCTATACACTCTCTCATTCTTTCTTTAAAAGGTGCAATCCTCGGTTCCTCTAAGATTAAAACTGTATCTACATAATCTATCTTAAATCCTTTCTGTCCAATCATCTTATCAACCTCTTTCAAAAGCTCTAAACTAGATATCCTATCATATTTAGGGTCATTGACTGGAAAATTTACACCAATATCTTCCATCCCTGCTGCGCCCAGAAGACTGTCGCAGATTGCGTGGATAAGAACATCTCCGTCAGAATGACCTGCAAGCCCCTTTACATATGGAATCTCAATACCTCCTAAAATAAGCCTTCTTCCTTCTGCAAGCCTGTGGATATCGTAACCAATGCCCACTCGCATATAATTTTAAATGCAATACTATAATTTGATGGAGGTTACTTAAGGTTACGGAATGTTACTTAAGGTTACATAAGGTTACTTTTGTAGAAAAGGGAGTTTTTTGGTAACCTTCCGTAACTTTCCGAAACCTTCCGTAACATTATGTAACCTTCTTCAAAAGCATCTCCGCCAATTTAATGTCCTCGGGTGTTGTGATTTTAATATTCCTATACGAACCTCTTACAATCTTAACCTTCTTCCCCAATCTTTCAACGAGTGATGAATCGTCAGTTGCAACAATCCTTTCCTTCATTGCCTCTTTATATGCTTTAATTATAAGTCTACTTCTGAAGACCTGCGGAGTCTGGGCTTCCCAAAGTCTTTTGCGATCCGGGGTACATTCTATAAAAGCTCTGGAATCTAAGAATTTTAGAGTGGGTTTTACAGGAATGGCTGTGCAGGAGGCAGAAGACCTCTCTGCTTCTCTTATGCACCTTTTTATTATGTCCTGCGTTACAAAGGGCCTGGTGCCATCATGGATTAAAATTAGGTCTCTATTTTTTTTAGTGGCCTCAAGTCCATTGAATACAGACTCGGTTCGCGTCTTTCCTCCCGGCAAAACCTTTTTAACTTTTTTTATTCTATATTTAATCAATAATCTTTTAATGCGTTCGATATCTTTTTGTCTTACTAACAAGATTATCTCATCTATCTCTTTTGAGCATTCGAGCGCCTTGATTGTCCGTATTACAACTGGTATCCCACCAAGCCTTGCAAAGATTTTTTCCTTTCTATGAAATCGCCTCCCAGTCCCAGCTGCTGGCACTATGGCTGTGACTGTCATCTCTTCGTCTCTTCTGGTAGTTTCGCAAATATCATCCTTCCCGCTGCAGTCTGAAGAACGCTCGAGACCACAACATTCAAACTCTGCCCGATGAGCCTTCTGCCATTATCTACTACAACCATAGTGCCATCCTCCAAATAACCTACGCCTTGATTATATTCCTTCCCTTCCTTCACAAGTCTTACCTCTAGCATCTCACCAGGCAACACAACAGGCCTAAGGGCATTCGCAAGTTCATTCACATTCAAAACCTTTATGCCCTGAAGCTCTGCAACCTTATTTAAATTATAATCATTGGTAAATATCTTTGCCCCGAGAACCTTCGCAAGTCGGACAAGCTTTGCATCCACCTCTTTTACCTCTGGGAAATCTTCATTATGAATCTTCATGTCTATATCAGTATCCTTTTGAATCTTTCCAAGTATATCTAGACCCCTTCTACCCCTTGCCCTTTTAAGTGGGTCCTGTGAATCTGCTATCTGCTGCAATTCCCTCAATACGAATCTGGGTATTATAAACTTTCCTTCTAAAAACTTTGTCTTACATATATCTGCAATCCTGCCATCAATGATTATGCTTGTATCCAAGATTATAAATTCCTCTTTCTGATCCTGCCTTGAAAACTTCACATATGGGACTATAATATTAAATTCATCCCTGCCCCTTATTGCCACAATCATCCCCAGATAGCAAAAGATAAGTGTCAAAACTACCTTCAAGGAATATATAATATTTTCACCCATAGGTATCAACCCTAAGGTATCCGAAACGAGCTTTGCCATTATAAGCCCGAAGATGAGCCCAAAGACCGCAGAAGAAAGGCCCCTCACAGAAACCCGCCTCATAATAAATTCAACACCTATAAAAAATAGGGCAACAAAAAGACCTATTACCCCGCCAAAGAAGGCAAAATCCTGCTCGCCCTTATGAAAGAAAGAACCAATCTGAAGACCGATAATTATACTCAGTATGACGAAAAAGATACGAATGAATGTTAGAGTCATGATTATTTCTTCCTCCTCTCCTCCTTCGGCCTATAAAGAAGCTTCCACGGGTGCGCCTTCAGGTCATCCACGAATTCGTTGAGTTCATTATAAAGGGTGTCATCAAAGAGCAGCTTGCCAATAGTCCCTTGACCCCTTTTTATCCCATCAATCAACTCTGTTGTAGTATCAGAAAGCTCTTTAAGGCTCACACATAAGTGCTCACAATGCTTTATTGTCTCCTTTAGAGAAAGTTGAAGCTCTTCATCGCCTACAATCTTATTTATGGAATCTATAGTTGTACCTAATTTTAGAAGCGTAGTATGAACCTCTCTCGAAATCTCTTCAGTTGAGACCGGGTCCCTGCCAGTCAACGTATCTCCCTTTTTAAGAATCCTGCTCTCTGGATTCCCAGGCATAATCTCAAGATATTTCTCGCCCAGAAGCCCCAAGGTATTTATATATGCCCTAGCATCTTCATTTATCCTCGTCTTCTCATTGAGCCAAACAGTAAGCTCAACCATCGGTTTTGAAGTTTCCTGGTCATAGACAATATTTATATCCCGCACCTCACCCACCTCAAAACCTGCGTATCGGACAGGGGCGCCAATATCAATCCCATTTACAAAATTAAATAAGACATTTATAGTATAACCCTTTTTGATTGTATAAAAATCCCCTATTGAAAATACAATTATTGTGAGTAGGACAATCCCTGTGAATACAAATATACCTACCTTCATCTCAAAATTTGACTTGCGCTCCATTTATAATCCTCCCTCTTCAGTTATAGGTCCTTTTGCTGCCCCTGTTATGAATTGTTTTACAACTGGGTCTTTGGTATTTTTAAATTCTTCGGGTGTTCCAACAGCGATTATCTTTCCCTTGTAAAGCATTGCAATCCTGTCTGCAATCTTATACGCACTGACCATATCATGGGTCACAGCAACTGAAGTCACTTTAATATGTTCCTTTAATTCTACTATAAGGTCATTAATAGCATCGCCCATTATAGGGTCTACGCCTGTTGTGGGCTCATCATATAAAATTATCTTTGGATTAAAGGCTAATGCCCTAGCCAAACCTACACGTTTTCTCATCCCTCCGCTCAACTCCTGAGGCATAAGGTCTTCCACGTCTTTAAGTCCAACGAGACCAAGGCTCTCGCTGACCCTCTTTCTTATAATGCTTTCACTTAAGCCACTGTGCTCCCTCAATGCAAAGCCTACATTCTCACCAACTGTCAAGGAGTCAAAGAGCGCAGCCCCCTGAAAAAGCATGCCAAAGTTCATCCTGACCCTATCCAGTTCACTGCCCTTTAATTTTGTGATATCAACTCCTTCTATAAATACCTGACCCGAGTCAGGTCTTAATATTCCAATGATATGTTTTAAAAGAACACTCTTGCCACAGCCACTCCTTCCAATAATCACTATCGTCTCCCCGCTCTTTATAGTGAGATTGAGATTATCGAGGACTTTATGTTCATTAAAGGATTTGCATAAGTTAATTATCTCTATCATATCTTTTGTAAAGTAAAAAACTAAATCTTATATAAAGCTCAGATAATCACAGATTTCATGTAAGATTCACGCTTTCACAGATGAGCACAGATATCTGTGATCATCTGTATCTTTTAATCTGTGATAATCTGTGCATTTTTTATGGAAATATAAAATAAAATATCGCTGTAAAGAGACAATCCGCAGCTATA
>JBBIOC010000032.1:0-12855 GCA_037443585.1 Candidatus Omnitrophota bacterium | reverse complement strand
AAAAATCCCCCCGACGAGAAAAAGCAGCAGCTCTTTCTTTATGAATACAGCTACGCTCACGATGGCCCCGCCCAATGCCAAGGCGCCAGTATCGCCCATAAAGACTGTTGCAGGGAATGAATTGAACCATAAAAAACCCAGGCCGCTGCCAATAATTGAGGCGCAGAATACTGTCAATTCTGCTGCCTCAGCCGTATAATAGACCCCTAAATATTCTGCGAATCTGACATGGCCTGTTATATAACTCATTCCTGTATATGCTATCGCAGCCATCACTATGCATCCTGTTGCCAGACCATCCAGGCCGTCAGTTATGTTGACTGCATTAGAAGAACCCACAATTACTAAAATCACAAATGGGACATAAAAGGCGCCGAGGTCCATTGTCAATTCTTTAAAAAATGGGAATTCAAGCATTGTATTTGCATCACGTCTTAAATATAAGAATAAACCAACTACTCCGCCTGCCAGAATCTGAGCAAAGAGTTTTGTCCTGGCCTTCAAACCCCTTATAGTCTTTACCTTTAATTTTTTATAGTCGTCCAGAAAACCTATAAGACCCAACCAAAGCATCACCAAAAGTGAAAGGGCCACAAAGCTGTTCTTAAAATCCGCCCATAGAAGGGTTGATATAGTCACGCCAAATAAAATTAAAAGCCCTCCCATTGTAGGAGTCCCCTGCTTATCTTTATGAAGGGGATAAAGGCTTGGACATTCTGAATTCCTGACCTCTTCCCCAACTTTCATCTTTTTTAACTTTTTTATTACGAATGGGCCGAACAAGACTGTAATCAGAAATGCGCTTACACTTGCAAAGCCAGCCCTGAAGGTTATATATCTAAAGACATTAAAGCCAAAAAATATATCCCTGAGTGGATAGAGTAAATAGTATAACAACTCTACTCTCCAAAAAAGTTTACATTTTTGACAGTGACAGAAATGTAAACTTTATTTGACCAGCTGTCCTTCCAATTTTTCTACTATCGTCTCCATTCGCATAGCCCTGGAGCCTTTGACCAAGATAGTATCCCCTGACCTCACCAATTTAGAAATAATCTCCATAACCGCTTTCTGGTCCTGACATGCTACCACGCGATCCTGGCCCATCCCTGCCTTTATAGCCCCTTCAACTATATGATTAGAAAGCCTCCCAACTGCAACAATAAAATGGATTCCACTCTCTGCTGCCTGCTTCCCAAGCAAGAAGTGAAAACGGCCTGCGAGATTGCCCAGTTCTAACATATCCCCTGCAATCAGAATCTTTCTGCCAGAACTTGGCAGCTCCTTCAGGGCATCTATTGCATGTCGCATAGAAAGCGGGTTAGAATTGTATGAGTCATTTATCAACTGCACCCCGCAAAGTTCCTTAACTTCCATCCTCATACTCGGAGGATGGAAATTCTGAAGGACCTCTTTAATCTCATCAACTGTTATACCAAATTCCCAAGAAGTTGCTATCGAACAAAGCGCATTATAGACATTATGCCTACCTAAACTGCCGAGTATTATCTCCCACTTCCCATTCAATAAAAATCTCATGCCAGAGGAGTTAACGCTCATATCTTCTGCAAAGAAATCAAGACCCTTTCCCTTCATTCCAAATTTTATAAATCTAAAATCTCTATTCTTTAATTCCTTAAGCGCCTCATCATCTCCATTAATAATAACTGTCGAATCTTTTTCTAAAAAGTTTAATACCTCACACTTTGCCTTTAAAACAGTCTGTACGTCATTCAAAAACTCAAGGTGCGATGGTCCGATATTTGTTATTGCCGCTATAGTAGGCATTGCAATCTCTGAAAGCCGCTCTATCTCACCTAAGTGATTAGTCCCCATCTCAAGCACGCAGGTCTCGTGCTCCTTGGCCAATCTCAATAATGTCAATGGCACGCCTATAAAATTATTTTCTGTTCCAAAATTCTTCAATACGCAGAATCTTTTACCTAAAAGCGCTGCGACCATCTCCTTTGTAGTGGTCTTGCCATTTGAGCCAGTGATGCCAATCAAGGGTATGTCGAATCTCTTTCTGTGGAATTTAGCCAGATCACCTAATGCCTTGACTGTATCAGAGACTGCTATAAAGGCAGTAGAATCTGTCGCTGAAGAAGGCCTATAACCTTCCTGGGTCAGAACAACCTTAGCACCTTTTGTGACAGCATCCTGTATAAAGGTGTGACCATCGAAATTCGGTCCCTTGATTGCAATGAATAATTCACCGCCCTTCATCTTCCTTGTATCAGTAGATACATCTATTGCCTCAATCCCCAACTCTCCACAGAGCAATCTACCGCCTGTAGCATCTAAAATCTCCTGAACTCTAAAATTTGCCATTTTCTTTTCCCTCCAGAATTTTCCTCACTACCTCTCTATCATCAAAAGGTATTACCCTATCCCTAAAAACCTGTATGCTCTCGTGGCCCTTACCCGCTACCAACAGGACATCACCTGGATTTGCTTCTGAGATAGCCTGCTCTATCGCCTCTTCTCTGTCTATGATTACTTCAAAATTTTTTATACCCGAAGGTATTCCACTGATAATCTCAGAGATTATCTCTTTCGGCTCCTCGCCCCTCGGATTGTCAGTTGTTATAAAGACCTTATCTGCCAACTCTGAAGCTACCTTTCCCATCAGAGGCCTCTTTGTCCTGTCTCTCTCCCCGCCACAACCAAAGACAACCAATAACCTCCCCTTGCAAAGGTTCCTTAAACTTAAAATTGCATTCTTTAAACTATCCTCAGTATGCGCATAATCCACAAATATTAAAAAATCCTGGCCGCAGTCTATCCTCTCAAGTCGGCCTGGAACAATGGAGAGTTTCCCTATCCCCTCTATAATTTCTGAAAACCCAAGTCCAAGCGAAGCAGCGCAAGAGAAAGCTGCAAGAATATTATAGACATTGTGCAGGCCAATCAGAGGAGACCTGACCTTGAATCTCTTCCCGGAAAAATTTATTGTAAATTCTATCCCCTTCAAAGTTTGATAAATCTCTTCTGCTTTGGCCTCTGCTCTAAATTTTGTTCCATATGTTAAGAGACGCAGACTCTTTTCCAAAATCTTATTTTTTACAACTTTTGAATAAGGGTCATCTATATTTATAACTGCGCAACCTTCTTCTTTAATCTTATCAAATAATCTTAATTTCGCCTTCAAGTAGTCTTCAAGGGTCTTGTGATAATCTAAATGCTCAGCTGTTAGGTTTGTAAAGATTCCTGTCTCAAATAAAAGTTCACCTATGCGGTTCTGTTCAAGGGAATGGGATGAAACCTCCAATATACAATAATCTATAAAATTTTTTTTCATCTGGTCTAAAAGGTCATATATATCTAAAAGCCCTGGGGTAGTATTTGAGGCAGGTAAACATCTGTCTAAAAACCTATAATTCACAGTTCCTATAACACCACATCTTTTTCCAGCATGCTTTAATAAGCTTTCCAAAAGATATGTGGTAGTGGTCTTTCCATTTGTCCCAGTTACGCCAACCAACTTCAGAGACTCAATAGTCTTTGAATAAAAATTTTTGCAAAGCTGGCTCAATATCTTTCTGGTATCCTTTACTACAACAAGAGAGTCACCAAGGACACCCGACGGGTGTCCTTGGTTATCTACAACAATGCAGGCTGCTCCCCTCTCTACAGCCTCCTCAACAAAATCATGGCCATCGTATTTAGAGCCCTTCAATGCAATAAATAAATCCCCTGGCCTAACCTTCCTGGAATCACACTTTAGGCCTTTAATCTCCACTCCATTCCTACCACTAAATCTTTCAACCTCTATTCCATTGAGTAGGTCTTTTAGTTTCATCATTTCCTCGCAAAGAGCGCCTTCTGTCCCTCAGGTTCAACCCTGTAATACCTCAAAACCTCCCCTGCTACCTCTCTAAATACAGGTGCAGCAACAGTCCCGCCATAATAAAACGGCCTTGGCTCATCGAGGACTACTACTATTACAACCCTTGGATTCTCTGCAGGCGCAAAGCCGATAAAAGAAGCAAAAAATTTTCTATGGGAATAGGTTCCATTCGGCTCAATCTTCTGCGCAGTGCCTGTCTTTCCTGCAGCTGAATAATCCTTAATATCTGCGCTGGTGCCAGTGCCTTGCTCAACCACGCCCTTTAGAACAGACCTCAAAACCTTCGCAGTCTCTTCTGAGATTACCTTATCCTGCAACTGTGGTTTGAAATCCTCTACTGTATTGCCTTGTCTATCTTGAATTGCAAGTACAATCCTTGGCGTAACAAGATACCCATCATTAGCAATAACAGAGATTGCCTGGGCGAGCTGAATAGCAGTAACAGTTATCTCCTGGCCCATAGCCTGACTTGTCAAAGAGAGCTTAGACCACTGCCTCGGAGGACGGGCTACGCCAGAAACCTCCCCCGGAAGTTTTATGCCAGTAGGCCTTCCAAATCCAAACCGCTTTACATATTGATAAAAAAGTTCATTGCTAAGTCTCGATGCTGCCTTCATTGTTCCAATATTGCTTGATAATTCAATTACCTCTCTAAATGTGAGCCATCCGTGTGGTCTGTGGTCGTGATATATATGACCATGCCACTTATATGCACCCTGCTCGCAGAAAAACCTTTCATTGAGTTTAACAAGTTTCTCCTCTAAAACCGCTGAGGCAGCTACTATCTTAAAACTTGAACCAGGTTCAAAGAAATCGCAGATTGCACGATTTCTCTTTGCATCCAATGGGGCAAATTTATAAGAGTTCAAGTCAAATGTAGGCCTATTTGCAAGCGCAAGGACATCCCCTGTAAATGGGTCCATTACTATAATACAGCCCCCTTTTGCATTAAATCTTTTGTAGGCCTTCTCAAGTTCTCTCTCAGCGATATTCTGTATAATCTCATCTATAGTCAAGACAATATCCAAGCCATCATTGGGCAGAACCTCTTTTATTTCATATCCCGGGACCTCGTGTTGGCGCGAATCCCTGACTGTCCATCTAAAACCCTCAGAGCCCTTAAGAAATCTATCAAATCCCAATTCAATACCTTCGAGTCCATTATTATCAATCCCAACAAAACCAATTACGTGGCTTGCAAGCTCTTCATTTGGATATACCCTTTCAGGCTCTTTAATCAAATCTATCCCGGGCAACTTTAAGCGCCTAACCTGCGCTGCCTCTTCAGGCAAAACCTTCCTCTTTATCCAACAGAACCCTCTATCCTGACTCATCTTTTCCAATAAAGAGTTCTGGCTTATTCCAAGGATTGAACTTAGGGCCCTGGCAGCCTTAGCTCTATCCTTTACCCTACGTGGCTCGCAGACCACAGAGTCTACTGTAATAGAAAAGGCTAGGGTTTTGAAATTTCTATCATAGATAGTGCCGCGTTTTGGAAGGAGCTTGATGATTAGATTGTGCTGGTCTAAAGCTATTTTTGATAATGTGTCTTGACTGCAGAGTTGGACAAGGCTAAGCCGAAATATTAGGAGTGCAAAGGATAGAAAAATAAAACAAAATATTAATCTTACTTTTGGGGGGATTCTATTGTCCACTTAAATTCTTATTTAAAGGCCGCTTGCCTCTGCGACTTTGCCTTGACTCAATATTCTGGCAAGGATTCCGCCTTGTCTTTTATTATTTTTAGCAAAAGCCTTCCAATTCCTTGGCATATTTAAGACTATTTTCTTATTCTCTAATCTCTTTTCAAGATTTATAGGTGCCTTCAGATTGAGAATATTATATACCAATACTTTATTGCGGTCAACGAGCTTAGAGCAGTGTATCTCGTTTTCTTTTAGGCGCTCACCTATCTGGTAAATCAGCGACTGCTGGTGGACATAGAACAGGGAGATTATTGTAAGAAAAGTAACTATAATTAAAGAGCGTTTGATATTCATATCTTTTCCGCCACCCTGAGCTTTGCGCTCCTTGCGCGCGGATTTGATTTTATCTCTTCATGCCCAGGTCTTATCGGCTTTTTATTTATAAGTCTTAAAATTTCTGAGCGGCTATAATCAGCAAAAGTCCTCTTTACAATCCTATCCTCAAGGGAATGAAAACTGATTACGCACAGCCGTCCTCCCGGCGCCAGAAAATTTATTGCCTTATCCAATCCCTCTGCCAGATTATCAAGCTCCTCATTTACCCTTATCCTCAAGGCCAGAAAGGTCCGCGTAGCAGGATGAATCCTATAGGACTTAAACCTGCGCGGCATAGCCTTTGAGACTATATCTGCAAGTTGACTGGTTGTGGCAATCGGTGAACGTCTCCGCTCTTGGACAATTCGCCTCGCAATCCTGCGATGAAAATGCTCTTCCCCAAAATCCCTGATTAGCATTGAAAGCTCTTCCTCGGTAAAACGATTTACAATATCAAATGCAGAAAGCCCTTGTGAACGACTCATCCTCATATCAATCGGGCCGTCTTTTTTTATGCTAAAACCTCTTTCAGGGTTTTCAAGCTGAAATGAAGAAATGCCAAGGTCAAAAAGTATTCCATCACAATTTTTAATCCTTTTAGTCTCTAAGATGTTATCCAGTTCTCTAAAATTTCCCAAAATAAGCCATAGGTTTTCCTGGAAACCCTTGAGCCACTCCTCTGAGACCTTTAGTGCTTCTATATCTCTATCAATCCCTATAAGCCTGCCGCCAGGCAATATTTTTTTAAGAATCTCTATGCTGTGGCCGCCTTCGCCAATAGTTGCATCCAAGATTGTCTTCCCTGGGCTTAAATTTAAATTTTCAATAACCTCATCAAGCAAGACTGGCCTATGATGGTAAGATACTATCTCCATTTCGGCATCTTAAAGAATTGTCAAAGACCTGCAGAGCAAACTTTTTGAATCTAACGATATCCATATTTAGGGACCTGGATTTTCTGAGAGTCTCAATAGGAATATGAAGACTGTGAAGGTCTAATGGCCGGGGTCGTTTCAAAAAAATCTCATCTTTAGTATGCATATCGGTCTCCTTAAAATATTATTTTCTATTCAATTAGTTTCTCAGCTATCTGCTCAAAAGACTGCTCTGAACTTTTATAAAACTCCTGCCAGAGTTCCCTGTCCCAGATCTCAATTCTATTCGAGATTCCTACAATCACCACCTCCTTTTTTATATGGGCATATTCCTTCAAATAAGCCGGGAGCAAAATCCTTCCCTGTCTATCGAGCTGTATCTCGCTTGCTCCTGAAAAATAAAACCTGTTAAAGATTCTTGATTCTGATTTTGTGAAAGGCATTGATTTGAACTTCTGCTCCTGGAGTTTCCATTCGTCTTCTGGAAAGATAAATAGGCATCTGTCAAGACCCCGAGTTATAAAAAAATTTTCAACCTCATGTTCTTTTATAACCTCTCTAAATCTGGAAGGGATTATGAGTCGGCCTTTTCTATCTAAGGAGTGCTGGTATTCGCCGTAGAACATAAAGATTATTCCACTTTACTCCACTTTTAACCACTTTGTAATACAAGCTTACACTAATAGAAATTCTGTGTCAAGAGAAATATAGAATAATTTTTAACTTATACAATATGATGGGGTTATAGGAAGAATAGGAACAAGATATTGGGTGGGATATCAGGCTAAAATTTCTTTAGCCTTCTCTATATCCTTATTGATTTCTTTTCTTAATTCTTGAATAGTCTCAAAGACCTTCTCTTCTCGTATCTTTTTTACAAACTCTACTTCTATCTCCTTACCATAAAGTCTGCCGCGAAAATTAAATAGATGTAATTCTATTGTTGGCTCTTTCTGTCTTCCAATCGTCGGCCTGAAACCTATATTCAATACTCCATTGAAAAAACTTTTCTTTAACGCGGATTTTCGCGGATTGGCACGCGGATGGACGCGGATATTCCTGTGAGTAAATCCGCGTGAATCCGTGTGTAATCCGCGTACATCCGCGTTCAAAAAATTTTTTTTAGACAACGAAAATGCACGAACCGCATAGACCCCGCTCGGAGGAATCACTTCGTGATGCGGGTCAATATTTGCAGTTGGAAAACCTATCCTCCTTCCAAGCGCTCTGCCTTTTATCACTGTCCCCAGCACTGTCACGCCTCTTCCAAGCAGCTTCTTTGCCAAATAGAGATTCCCTTTTTCAATCAAACCCCGTATCTTTGTGCTCGATACAGGCAAGCCACCAATATTTACCTCTTTTATACACGTGACCTTAAAATTAAATCGCTTCCCAAAATTTTTTAAAAATCTACAATTGCCTTCCTGGTCTTTGCCGAATACAAAATCCTCTCCTATCACGACCTCTTTGACTTGGAATTGTTTGACAAGGACCTTCTTTACAAAATCTTTGGCAGACATCCTGCTGAATTTTTTTGTAAATTTTATAACAAATACCTTGTCTATACCTAAACTAAATAATAATCTCAATCTGTGTTCCAGAGAAATCAATAATGGAGGACCTAATTGGGGATTCAGAACCTTTAAGGGGTGTGGGTCAAATGTCAGAACGCTGGATTTCTCCTTTTTTCTTCGTGCAATCTTTAGTAGCTCTTTAATAATCCTCTGGTGTCCTTTATGAACCCCATCAAAAACCCCAATTGTTATAATTTGTGTTTTATTCAACTCTTATATCCCTTACTAACTCCTCTGCCTTATCTATTATCCTTCTCTCTATCTCTTCTCTTTTGCCAAAGACTGTACATCCACTTGCTGTAGTATGTCCACCGCCTTCAAAGAAAGAGGCAAGCTTATTTACATCTACCCTGCCCTTTGAGCGAAAACTAACACGCATCCTATTTTCTGTGCCAGTCTCTCTAAAGAGGATTACTACCTCTACTCCTGCCAATGTCCTGCCTAAGTCTATTATTCGCTCCTCACCTTCCAGCGAGGCCTTCGTCTCTTTTAACATATCCTTCGTCACCCATATCCATGCTATTCTGCCATCCTCAGTCACCTTTAGAGTATGTGCTGCAAGGCCAAGTAACTTTGTATCAGAGACACTATACGACTCGAATAGTCTTTCGTATATATCGTTTGGCTGGATGCCAAGGCCCAAAAGCTCAGAACATATCTCAAATGTCCTGCCTGATACATTCTTATACCTGAAATTTCCTGTATCTGTCACAATGGCTACATAGAGAGAAAGCCCATCTTCAAAATCAATTCTTTCACCCATTTCCTTAAATAAGTAAAATATCATCTCACCTGTGCTTGAGAATCCTGTATCCACCCAAGAGATGCCAAAAAACTCATTGCTTATATGGTGGTCTATATTAATTATTGCTGTTTGTGGAGAGATAAATCTTGCCACATTGCCAATCCGACTCAAATCTGGCGAATCTAAGACAAAGACTGCCTCAAATTCAAACCCCTTAGGCATATCTTTGGAAATAATCTGACTGCCTGGTAAAAAACTAAGATAAGACGGCACCGGGCTCTCATTTACTATAATAGCTTCTTTCTTCAATTTTTTTAACAACGAAAAAAGTGCGAGCTGACTCCCTATCGAATCACCTTCAGGGTTTATGTGAGAGGTTATTAAAAATTTATTATGCAAAATAATTTTCTTTTTAATCTCTTCGGGCACCATCCCCCTGCTCCTTATATAATTTTTTCAGTTTCTCTTCAAGTTCTATGCTGTATTCAATAGAATCATCTGACTTAAAGACTATATTAGGCACAAAACGAAGTTTTAGCCTCTGGCCTATCAATCTACGAATATAACCTGTTGCGCTTTTAAGCCCTTCTAAACTCGCCTCCTTAGCTTTTGCTTCTCCTAATATGCTGAAAAAAACCTTTGCATAGCGCAAATCCTGAGTAATATCTACCCTTGTAATTGTAATAAATCCAATCCTTGGGTCTTTAATTTCACTATGGATTATCTTACTAATTTCTCTCTTCATTGCTGCCTGAACGCGCTCTGGTCTCAGTCCCATTTGAATCCCTCACAACAGTTCTATTTGATGATTCAATAGTTCAACGCACCTTTCCCCTCGTATAAATTCAACCAAATTAGCTAAAACCGCATCAAGACCTCTTTTCTCTGTCCCTATTATAGCGATGCCAAGCTTTGTCCTCTGCCATTTGTCCTGGTCATCCAGCTCTGAGATTGAAACATTAAAATTATTTCTTATCCTATCCTTTAAACTCTTCAATACTATCCGTTTGCCTTTTAGAGATTGGTTACAGGAGATATATAATTCTACCTGAAGAATACCTATTACCATACCATAAGACCTTCAAGCCTTCTAAGACACCTAATCGGGTCTTTCTCTTTAAGTATTAATTCAATCTCCTTTCTAATCCTGCCTTTATTTAATTCTCCAATCAAACCCCCTGAGACCGCTTCTTTTAATAACTTTAAAGTCTGCCTCTCTATCTTAAAATTATATCTCTGTTCAAACCTTACTGCCCTGAAAATCCTTGTGGGGTCATCTATAAAGCTTTTATTATGCATAACCCTTATGAGGCCATTTTTAAAATCCCTTATTCCGCCAAAAAAATCAACGAGCTTTCCAAAGTCAGCTTTATTAATCGATATGGCAAGGGCGTTTATTGTAAAGTCTCGCCTGAAGAGGTCCTCTTTAATATTGCATGGTTCCACATCGGGATAGGCAGCAGGACGTTTATATACCTCACGCCTTGCAGTGGCAATATCAATCCGCCTTTTTTGAAAATCAATTGTAGCAGTGCCGAAAGCCCTATACGTAATTAACCTGCCCTTAAATCTTTTATTCAATTCTTTAGCAAAATTGATTCCATCGCCTTCCACTGTGAAGTCTAAATCGTAGTTCGGCCTTCTGAAGAGAAGGTCCCGCACAGGGCCTCCTACGAGATAGACTCTAAGATTCAATCTGTCAGCTATATCGTTTATTTTTGTTATAATTTTAAGAATATCTTTTGGTAAACTTTTCTGTAGAGTTAATTTCCTCATGTAGGAACCCAGCCTTTAGGCTGTAAGATAAATTTTGCTATCTCCATTGCTGCATCTGGATGTGCAAATACCTTTGAGCGTGCCCTCATCCCATATAATCTTTCAGAAGACTCTATCAAAGACTTTACAATCCTGCATGCCCCAAAGACCCAATTGGCCTTCAAAGCCACACCATATTGCAATAGAATAGCGGAATTTCTTGTCTCCTGACCAAGGATGGGCCTTATGATTATCATAGGAAGGCTCTTTGAGAGCGCCTCTGAGATTGTGATGCCCCCTGATTTTGTTATCATAATATCGCTAACTTGCATAAATTCATCCATATTATCAACAAAGGGATATATCTTATTCTCAATCCTTAATCTCTTCTGTAGAAGGGTGAGCTCATTAAATAATCGCTTATTCCTTCCACAGATTACAATAAGCTGAAGTTCAGAACCAATCCTGTCCTTTAATCTATCAAAGCCTAAGACTAGTTCTTTTATTGGTCCAACTCCAAAGCCGCCGCTAACTAAAAGGATATTAAAAAAATTCTCTCTTAAGTCAAGCCTCTTTAAAAGAGCCTCCTTTAATTTTGTCTCGCTAAAGACAGGGTCAACAGGAATTCCTAAGACCTTGACCCTTTCTTCTCTTATCCCCCTATCCAACAAATCTTTTTTCGTCTCATCTGACGCTACAACAAAGAAATCCGGCTCTCTCGAAACCCAAAAAGAATGAAGGCGAAAATCTGTTACAACTGTAATGAGCCTTCCGCCAAATCTTTTATCCTTTTTCAATTCCGCAGTAACTTCGCTCGGGAAAAAATGAGTGCATATAACGGCTTCAGGATTTAATCCTAATAAAAATTTCTCAAAACCAATCCCATTAAGTCTATGAAATGCTCTACGTGGCCATGAGAATATAGAATCCAAATATTTAAAATCCGTAAGATAATATAGAAATCCCCAAATCAGACTTAAATAATTTATCAAAAATAGATAAGTGCGCGGATAGCCCCAACGAAAGATTATATTGGAATAATCAAGGCTATCTACGATATAAACCTCATTTGAAGGAAATCCGACCTTGAAAGACTTATAGATTGCCTCTGCTGCCTTTCTATGTCCAATCCCTGCTGAGGCATAGGCTATTAGTATTCGCATATTACATTAACGAAAAAATATGTGTGTAATTCACAGATTTGCACAGATTAAAAGACACAGATTTTCACAGATAAATCTGTGTAAATCTGTTAAGAATCTGTGAGAATCTGTGTATATTTAAAATAGTGTATATATAAACGGCGCTACAGCTGAACTCTGCGTAAAGAATATAAGCACGCCGAATAAAAGCAGCACAATTATAATCGGTATAATCCACCAGAGCTTCCTCTGCCATAAAAAGGCCAGAAGCTCTTTTACAATTCCAAATTTTGAAGCAACTGATCTAAAAAATCGCATTTGGGCCCCTCTCACTTCTCAACTACAAAATCTCCCAATACCAAGATATCCAGCCCGCTTCTTTCAAACGTCCTGAACGCGTCCTCAGGAGAATTCACTATAGGTTCGCCTTTTAGATTAAAGGATGTATTTAAAAGAAGAGGCACACCTGCCCTCTCCTGGAATCTTTCAAGGAGTCTATAATATCTTGGGTTGTCCTTCTTAAAAACTGTCTGGACCCTTGCAGTGCCATCCACATGCGTTACAGCAGGTATAAGGCCCATTTTTTCTTCTTTTACATCTACAACATAGAGCATAAACCTTGCAGGATAATGTTTCTCCGGCTCATTCAGATTAAAAAACTCCGCAGTCTTCTCAACAATAACTGAAGGCGCAAAAGGCCTGAATGCCTCTCTGAATTTTATCTTTCTATTGACTATATCCTTCATCTCAGCACGCCTTGCATCCGCTAATATACTCCTATTCCCGAGAGCCCTCGGCCCCCACTCAAATCTATTCTGAAACCAACCAATCACTTTCCCTTCTGAAAGTCGCTTTGCAACCTCATCTAATAAAACCTCCTCATCATCAAAATA
>JBBIOC010000031.1:0-13093 GCA_037443585.1 Candidatus Omnitrophota bacterium | reverse complement strand
TAAAAACTTCTCTAGGATGAACGAGGTTAGCATTTAAAGTACCCACTGAAACATTAGTAATAACAATAATTTTATTTCTTGTATTCAATAAAACCAATTTAAAGTGCTCTTTGGCTTTATCTTTTATGGTTGCTCGAATAGCCTTAGCCACTGATTCGGGATTTTTAATATCTAAATCTTTGAGTTCCGGATTCAATTCCTCTCTTTTTCCTAACTCAAAGCAGGCTTTAATTTGTGCAGCTTTGGCTGAACCAACACCCTTTATTTTACATAGTTGTTCAATTGTTGCTTGACCAACGCCCTTTATATTTTTAAATTCACTTAAAAGCTCCTGAGCAATATTCATAACTGACTTACCAGGAATACCTCGTCCAATAATTAAAGCTAAAAGCTCCTGTGCCGAGAGTACCTCTGAACCAAATTTCAGTAATCGTTCTCTGGGACGCACAGTTTTTGGTAAGTCATGTATGGTAAATGAATTTCACATATTATCTCTTCCTAACTACTTTCCTTATTATTTACAGTTTTATTATACAATAAATATTCCAAAAAATAAATCAAATTCTCATCTGAGATTCTCATCTGAGATGTGATGGCGGGCGTACCCGCATCCGGCCAACCCTTTTGGTTTTTTTAAGCGCTCGGCTCCCTGGCCGAAGCCTGATATTTACACAGAAGCTAAGAGGCCAGAGGTGGACGAGCCCTTCGCTGTTTAACCCGATATTTATTCTACCTCGCCTGTGGCGAGGACACAGTGGCTGTGGCGGCTGCCGACGCCCAGCCGCCACAGCCACAAAGCCATGACAGAAGCGCCTCACCCCTTGTATTACCACTAAGCGAGCGGCCTAGCGAGCGTGAAGTGAGCCCCAGCGAGGGCGAACGGTGCCTTCACCACAAACGTAGCCCGCCCCAGCGGGCGGTGCATGTCCTAGAGATTCTTTTTCTTGCAAGCGTGGATAGGATTTGGTAAAATTACGCTGATAGTTTGAGGCGACCCTAAATCGGGGAGCCAGTTACCCATAATATCCGAACTTTTTCGGATATGGACGAAAGCCCTCAATCTGAAAAAGGTTGAGGGCTTTTTAATTTTGAGAAATAGGGCGTTGTCCCCTATTAAGAGACTTTAGTAAAAAGTAAAATTATTATGGATCTTAAAGAGCTAATCCAGAAAATTTTAGAGATTAAAAATAGAGGATTTATTAGGACTCATAGATTAAACGATACTGGTATAGGTAAAACTTTGGAAGATTTGTTAGGTATAGAAGAAAACAACCTTAGATTGCCGGATGTTGGAGATATTGAATTAAAGGCAAAAAGGATTGATTCCCAGAGCATGCTAACAATTGCTACAAAGGCACCTAAGCCAAGAGGGGTAAATAGAGTTTTATTTAATAAATACAAATATAGAGATGAGTATGGCTATTATTGTCTACACTCTACAGTCTATGCTTCAAGGTGTAATCCACAGGGGCTTAGAATTAGAATCGCAGAAGATAGATTGGAGCTCGAAAATAAAGACAATATAGAAGTTTTTTGGCCTATGGCGATATTTTATGATGTTTTGAAATCTAAATCCGATAAGATTTTATTGGTATTTGCAGAATCTGAGGGAGAAAGAAAAACATTTGAAGAAAGATTTCGTTTTGGAGAAGCATATCTATTATCCAATTTGAACATCGAGAAATTTAAAACTGCAATTCAAGAAGATAAATTAAAAGTTGATATTCGTATAGGTGTTTATAGAAGTGGATATTCTACAGGAAAATATCATGATCATGGTACTGGATTCAGGATTAACAAGAAAGACTTTTTGCAATTATATGATAAATACAAACAAATAATCTAGCTTTTTCTTAATATAACAATGCTTTCTTTAGTCATTGTTTCTTCAAGCTCTCCAACTATATTTGATGGAGAGTTTTTTATTGGCATTCTTTTTCCAGGGATATTTCTTACAAAAATATCTTCACAAGTAAAACCAATCTTTTCTCCCAATTCTGCAACAATAAAATCTGTTGGTATTCGTACCTGTTTGACTGAGCGATTGCCTATGACTAGACAAAAATATTTATTTTTTTTCAGTATATCATAAGCTTTCTTTAAGCATTCATTTAAGCCAATATAAAAACTTAAAACTTCTCGTGCCCTTTTCTCATCCTTCTTTTGAATGTTCTCCAAAGTTTCATTTAGATATACTGAATTGAGGGAATGGGAAAGATTATCGATAGATTTGCCACCTAGTAGTTGGTTATCGACGCTTGACGCGACATTAGGATCTTCAAAAAGATCAATCCACTGTGTGGATAATCTTGAAAATTGTCCATAAGCTACAGTTGTACGACTGTCACCGTAGGGAGGTGATGTAATTATGCAGTCTATAGAATTATCTTCGATATCGTTAATTCTGGAAGTATCCCCATAAATCGGTTTAGCCCATGTATTTTTATCAACATCATGGTAAAATTTCTGCATTCTATCAATATTTAATTCTGTTTTTTTCTTAAAGATTCCTAAAACATCAGGATTATGGTTTTTTAATTTTTCTCCTTTTATCCGGACAAGTTTAAATTCATCGCTTTTTGTATTAGATGAAAGCCTAACAGTTTCACTAAAAGGAACAAGAAAAAAATTAGCTATTTTTTCATTCCTAATTTCTCTAATAGCTTTTTTTATCCTAGATAGTATTTTGATAACATCTTCTTTAAACCAAAAATCAATATTCGTGAAGTTTGGGCGTATGTCCTTTATATTTTTTATTTTATCGATTCTTTCAAGTAAATTAAAATATTCCTTATTAAGAATAGAGGGGTTTATTTCTGTTGTTTTAGCTTTTGCTAAAAATATGGCAAGAGGATTTAGATCTATCCCATACGCATTTCTACCTAATAGCCTACTTTCAACTAAAGCAGTGCCAGATCCGCAAAAAATATCACAGATAGTGTCACCTTTTTTGCTATGGGTTTCCAACAAACGCCTTGCAACCTGAGGTATAAACATAGCAGGATAAGCATGGAATCCATGAGTATAAGATTTTGTTTTTTCACCTCTGTAATCCCATGAATAGTCAATCCTTCTTTTTAGCTTGGTACTTTTAAAGGTTTCTTTTTCTACAGGAGTTTCTATATTCCTGATTATTTTTACAACTATGCCTCTGATTTCGACTTCTTTGCGATAAATTGGAAAAAGATCAGGATTGGCTGGTTGTAATCTTATACGACCTCGTTCTTTATATAGTTTTTTTAATGTAGCTTCATTTTCATCAATAATTGCGACTACGGTCTGTCCATTATCAGCAGTTTCTTGTTTTTTTATAACAACTATATCGCCGTCAAATATTCCTTCATCAATCATACTATTGCCAGCAACGCGCAAAGCATAATATTTACCAAATCTGCTAACCTCATTTCTTGATAGAGCAATAGTTTCATTAGGTACTTCAATTGCTTCAATTGGTTGACCCGCAGTGATAGTTCCTATTAAAGGTATTTCTATAGCTTGAAGGTTTTTCTTAGGTGACAATGCTCTTGGTTGGTTTTCTTCCTTTTTCAGATACCCCATCCTTTGTAAAGATTTTACATGGAAGTGGGCGGTAGATACAGAGGATAACCGCAAATGCTTTTTTATTTCCTCCAGGGAAGGCGCATAATCATGTTGTTCTATGTATTTTTTGATATAATCCAAAGCTTGTTTTTGTCGTTTTGTAAGCATTAGTACTCCTAACAGAATATTTACCTTGACTTTCGATTTATTTTCGATTATAATTATACCCGATATAAGTAAGGATTGTCAAGAAAATAAGGAGGATATATATGTATATGGCCATGGCAGTAACTGTAATTGTTATAGTTTTCTTTCTTATGTTCCACAAACAGATAATCGGGTTATTTCCACGAGTTAAATCCATAGGAAAGATAAATAGGGACAGCGACCATTTTCTGCTTAAATAAATGGTAGCTGTCCCTATTATCCTCCTATTATCCTAAAAACGTTGTATGTTGATACAAAAATTATCCCGGTACATATCCTTGAAGGTTTCCGGCAGGCTAAAGACTTAAGAGAAGAAGCCGACTATTACAATAGATGGTCACAGGCCGGCTGTGAAAAGCTTATAAAGCTGGCCGAGGAATTCTTGGAAATAGCCAAGAATATGATTTCGTCTAAGTAATATTGCTTTCTTCCGAAAGAGAAGCAATTAAGCGGCAAGCTTGTTGATGGTATCCTAAAGGATACCACTTTTTGCATAAAGTGGTATCATACCCAGAAATAATCAGACAATACCAAAACGAATTCAACAAAATCTGGAATTTCACTCAATAAAAATAATTAATCAAATTTCTTGACATAATTTATTTTTAGTGCTACTATTCTTGCAATAGTAATACTGAAAGAAGGAAATCATGTCTAAAGTATTTAGGTTCGGTGTTTCATTAGATAAGGATTTGCTGGATAAATTTGACCGGCTTAACAAAGATAAAAACTATTCCAATCGCTCTGAAGCTTTTAGGGACTTAATCCGGAAGGAACTGGTGAAAAAAGAGTGGCGGGAAGGAAAGGAGGTAGCCGGGGCAATTACCCTTATTTATGACCATCACAAAAGAGAACTCTTAAACAAGATTACCGATACACAGCATGATTTTCAGAAACTCATTATTTCCACACAACATATCCATTTAGACCATAACAATTGCTTGGAAATCATCGCAGTAAAAGGTACTCCCAGAGAAGTTCAGAAACTATCCGATACTCTAAAATCAATAAAAGGCATAAAGCACGGAACTTTAAGTATGTCTACCACAGGAAAGGATATTAAGTAAAGGTATTATTTTTTTATCTATAAGTAGCACGATTTTAATAATAGTAGCAAGCAGAGGAGGGAATATCTGCAAAGATTTTTCATATGGATAATATTGACTAGTTCTATTCTCTTTAATGTAGCATCTGCTTACGCTCATAGTGGTGCAGAAGAAGAATGGAATCCGCCTTCAGCAGGCCCCATTACTACCTGGACAGCGCCACTTTGCAATAAGAGTGAGTCTGTGGTGCAACCATTTTTCTTTTACAATAGAACCAGAGGCACTTTTAACTCGGAAGGCCATTACGATTCTTTATCTGGTGGTGGCAAAAAATACCAATATCAACAACAATTATTTATGCAATATGGGCTTACAGATAGGTTAGAAATTGACGGTCAAATAGTTTATCAGCAAAATTATGCAAAGCAAGGCGGTCAAAAAGCTCATTCTCAAGGACTTGGAGATAGTTATCTATTCTTGCGTTACTGCACCTTTGAAGAAAAAGGAATGCTTTCTCACATAACCGGAGTATTCCAATTAAAAATTCCCACTGGCAAATATCAAAAAGCCGATCCCGATAAATTAGGCACAGATTTAATGGGCGCTACTTCTGGTGGAGGCTCTTATGATCACGGATACGGCATAAATTTAACTAAAAAATTAAAGCCGTTTATCATCCATGTTGATGCAATTTA
Source organism: Candidatus Omnitrophota bacterium (assembly GCA_037443585.1). Lineage (GTDB taxonomy): Bacteria > Omnitrophota > Gorgyraeia > Gorgyraeales > JBBIOC01 > JBBIOC01. Next base: position 7,605 of record JBBIOC010000031.1, on the reverse strand, counting down.
CAACTTCCCTATAGAAAGGAAGATAGATGCCGTTAAGACTCGGTATGCGAATTATTTAAATTATGATTTTGGCCTTGAGTATTTCCTTCCCAAAGGCTTTAATCTGATGCTTGAGTTTAACGGATTCTTGCAGGGTGATAAAAAAGAGGATGGAGAGAAGGTTCCTAGCTCGGATATTAAGTATTTGTCAGTTGCACCAGGCATTGGCTGGTCAAATTAAAAGATACAAACACTTTTAGCTTATCAGAGAACTCTTACTGGCACTAATACCGATGCGAATGATTCAGTTGTTTTAACCTTTGTCTATGCTTTTTAACTAAAAAGGAGGTGATGGAAAGATGTGCTATCTTGGACCAACCACAGCAGCAATTGTTACTACTTTTGTGTGGAAGAGCAAGAAAACCTTAAGGCTCTTTTGGCTAATGCTGATGTTCTACGGAGGAAGTTTGTTTGGGATAATTGACCATCTCTGGAATGGAGAGCTGTTTTTAGTTTCTAAAGATTGGGTAAAAGATGTAATGTTAGGAATAGTAATTACTGTGGGGACAATCTTGGCTTGGGCTGGAATTTGGGCCTTCGCAAAAAGAAGTCCTTCATTAAGTACCTACCTAACTACTGCAGAATAAAATATCTTTTCCCTTTTCTTCAGGCAGGCAGGCTTCGGCTTTTAGCCTGTCTTCACATTTTTGGGTTGGCGTGTTCGGGGCTCAACTACCTTCGGTATTTTCGCCTGCCTGCGCTCGCCACCCCTCAAATCACCCTGTATCTAACGACGCCGAAGCCAGTCCCACCTAAATTTTGCTACCTTAAAAATACAAGTTTTTAGTAGGTAAGGGCCAGAGTGCCTGCCTGCTTGGGGCTTTGCCCCAAGACCCCGCCCTTGACAACACAACACGGCGAAAGGGAGGACATAAAGTGAGTCTCTATTTACAGGGTATCCGAGCGCTATAACACGCACTGCTCGAGAAATAAGCAAAATTTTTCCAGCACAAGCACTGAACGCGAGAACACTTTACTTGATATCTTTTTTCTTGCACCCGTGAATTGTATTTGGTAAGATTATAGCGAAAGTCCGTTGAGATTCTGAGTGAGGAGCCACCAATGAAAAAAGGGGCTCCATAAGATGTTTAAAAAGACGATAGCTTTATTGGTTTCAGGCTTATTGTTAATTAGCATGAGTGGTTGCGTGGCTATATTGGCAGGCGCTGCAGGAGGGGTTGGGACAGCGACCTGGCTCTCAGGAAAATTGAGCCGGGAGGTCAATGCCTCTTTTGAGAGAACCCTGGAAGCTACTAAATCTGCATTGAAATCACTCAGGCTCGGTGTCAGGAAAGAGACTAAAAAAGAAGATGTTGCGCAGGTGATGAGTAATTATACTGATGGAAGGACTATCTGGATAGATATTCACAAGGTTTCAGAGTCAATCTCCCGGGTTGAAATTCGCGTAGGCGCAGCTGGTGATAAAGAGGTAGCGCGTAAGATTCTAAACAGAATCATTGCTAAAATATAATTCTAAGAGGGTTGCTCAAAAGTAACTATTTTGCACAGATTAGCACAGATGAGAAGATACAAGATGATCACAGATGTCGTCGGAAAATATCTGTGATCATCTGTTTCTTTTAATCTGTGATCATCTGTGCAAATGTTACTAAATTCTCCGACGGGAAAAAGTGGAGGTGAGATCTAAAAAAGCCAACATAGTTTCCCGACGAGAAAATAGTTTTGAGCAAGGCTCATTCTAAAAAAAGGGGGGTGAATGAAGATGGCAAAGTTTTTAATGCTTGGAAGGTATTCTATGGAAGCGATTAAGGGGATAACTGCTGAGCGGACAAAGAAGGTGGTGGGGACTATTGAGAAAGGCGGGGGAAAGGTTAATCTGATGCTTGCGTTATTAGGTGATTATGACCTTGCATTCGTGGCAGATTTTCCCGGGATACAAGAAGCTATAAAGACCTCTGTTGACCTCACAAAATTGACAGGCATTTCTTTTACAACATCTCCTGCAATCACAGTTGATGAGTTTGACAAGATAACGGGATAATCAATCTCTTCGGGGCGTTTTTATTTTTTTTAATTCAACAAAAGATTTAAAAACGCCCTTATTTTTTTAAGATAAAGGGCTCTACAGGGGCGGAAATGGCTCATAAATTCCCGATTGAGTTAAAGGGGGAGTTGGATAGTCTCCAGAGAAAGAGACTATTTAAACCTATAAAAGCTCTAAAATCTCTTGGGATAAAGCGTCAGATGATTGTCGCTGATATTGGTTGTGGAACAGGATTCTTGACCATTCCTCTCGCAAGAATTGTAGGACCTAAAGGTAAGGTCTATGCTGTAGATATCTCTAAAGAGATGCTAAATGATGTTAGGAGACGAATAAAGAAAGAGGGGCTTAAAAATGTAAAGGTGATAGTATCGAAGGAGAACGAGATTCCAGTCAAATCAAAAGATGTTGACTATTGCCTGCTTTCTTCAGTAGTTCATGAGCTTGAAAATAGCACTTTATTCTTTAAAGAATTAAAACGGCTGCTTAAAGACAATGGTAAGGTTGGCATTATTGAATGGAAGAAGGTTCCTTCTCCTTTAGGACCGCCTATTAAAGAGAAAATCCCTATACCAACTATGAAACAGATTCTTATAAAGAATAGATTTAATATCGAGAAAACTGTTGACTTATGCAGATATAATTATGGTATAGTAGCAGGAAAGAATTAGTTATGAGACATATTAGAACCTATTTTATTATAGCTCTATTTTTTATTTCTTCGGCAGGCTTTTCCTTTGCCCAGGACATCCCAAACTTTGGCAAGGTTGATGAAGGGCTCTACAGGGGCGGGCAGCCTGATGAAGCAGATTTTGAATATCTAAAAGACTTACAGATCAAGACAGTTGTATGTTTAAGAACTGAAAAATATATAATAGATTGGGAGAAGGGCCTTTGTTTAAGGTATGGAATGAACTTTGTAAGTATACCTATGTCTTCCAGGATAGGTGTAACCAAAGATAATGTGAGAGAGTTTTTAGAGGTTGTTTCAAATCCCAAAGACAGACCAATTTTTCTGCACTGTAGACACGGCTCACATAGAACAGGTGTATTGGTTGCGCTTTACAGGATTTTATATTATGATTGGACACCTGAAGAAGCCTATAAAGAGGCATTATCATTTGGCCTCGGCCATTCCTATCCTAAACTGAAAAAATTTATATTAAAGGATGCACAGAGACTTAAAAAAGAATTTCCTAATTAAGCTAGTAATCTTTGATTTAGATGGAACCATAGTAGATGCTTACAGGGCAATCAAAAATAGTATAAATTTTACATTGAAGACCTTGGGCCACCCACAGGTAAGTAGCTATGCTGTTCGCCGAGCAGTGGGCTGGGGGGATGAGAATTTTATTAAGAGTTTCATAAAAGAAGACCAAGAGGCACAAAGGGCACTTGTGATATATAGGAAGCACCACAAGACCTCTCTGCTTAAGTTTTCGCGCGTTATCCCGGGCGTTAGGAAGGTCTTAAGCTTTCTTAGAAATAGAGATATTGAATTGGCTATTGCGAGCAATAGGCCGCCGCGGTTTACAGATATTCTTTTAAAACACCTGGATTTAAAAAAATATTTTGACCTGATTGTCTGTGCTAAGAATAAAGAGGAGATTAAACCAAAGCCTGACTTGCTATTAAGGATTATAAAGAGATTAAAGGTTGCCCCTCGCCAGGCGCTTTATGTGGGCGATATGGTCATTGATGTCTATGCCGGAAAGAATGCTAAAATTAGAACTATTTCAGTCTTAGGCGGTTCTTCAACTAAAGAGGAATTGAGGAAGGCAAGGCCATTCAAGATAATCCAAAGTTTAGAGGGTTTTAAAAAATTTTTTTCTTAAGACTTTCAAAGCGGGCGAAAAAGATAAAGGGAAGGGAGTTTGATTTTCGTGTAGCGTCTTTGGCTGAAGACCTTGCCGATATTGTTTTAATCAAGGAGAAACGTGGTGCGGAAGGTGGGAGTTGAACCCACAAGGGCTTTCGCCCACAGACTCCTGAGGCCTGCGCGTATTCCAATTCCGCCACTTCCGCTTTCGTCTGTGTAAAAGTATACATTTATTTAACCTTTCTGTCAATTGCCCGTCTTATTGATTTTTCCCTAAAAATGTGGTATGATTTTTTTACCTAGATGCGGAATAGCCTTATTGCTACAAATAGGAGGGCAAGAAGGGATTTCTTTTTATTGGAGACAGTAGAGGCAGGACTTGCGCTTGAGGGTTCTGAGGTTAAGTCTCTTCGTGATGGCAGGGCGAGCATAAATGAAAGTTTTGCAAGGCCTGATGGGAATGAGATTTATCTATACAATATGCATATAAGCCCGTATGAATATAGCTCATCCCCGCAGGACCCGCTTCGCGCAAGAAAAATACTTTTACATAAGAATCAGATTAGATATTTAATCAGTCAGGTGTCGCAGAAAGGCCTGACGCTTATACCTCTTAAGCTTTATTTTAAACGTGGATTCGCAAAGGTAGAGCTTGCGCTTGCCAAAGGCAAGAGGCAGTATGATAAGAGAGAGGCGATAAAGCGAAGGGAAGCAGAAAGGGCGATTTCCAGAGCAAAGAAATTTACTAAAGTGTAATCCGTCAATTCTAACCTGGTTAGATTTGTCAGATTACAAAGCGGAATTTTTTAAAAAAAGGGGGCGAAAGGCTTCGACACAGCTAAGCTGGATAGGGGCAGCATGTTGAGGTTGCAAGGAGGCCTCACAAAACACCTTGCAAAAACACAAACGCCAACTACGATGCAGTAGCAGAAGCAGAGGCTATTTTGGCCTCTAGCGAGGCGGTTGCTGTTGCCTAATATTAGGCAACCCGTCCATTAAGCCTGCCTGTGGGCTTATTCGGACGTCGGTAACAGGCTGGTCCTGCTAATTTACGTCTTTTGGAGCAGGGCGAGAGCAGAAAAAGGCTTTGCCTTGACATTATCCCGTCTATTGGAGAATGTTTGGGCGAGACTCAAAAGGTAGACTAAACATGTAGAGACCCCTGCTCGGATGGTTGTGGACGCGGATTCGAATTCCGCCGCCTCCACCGAATTTGCCAAAGGCAAATTTGGTGGAGCGTTTACTCCTTTGTTCGAACATATTTTAAGGACGCACCCTTAAAATAAAGAAATTCAACGAGGCTCGGCAGTCGGCTGATGGCTGCACACACCCAGCCATCAGCCGACTGCGTTCTCGCCTATCTCTAAGGATAGCAGGCTCGTCCGCTGTCCGCCTTCGGCGGACAGCCGAGCCATCTCAATGCTCCAGCGCTTCACAAAAACGCTAAAATTTTCCCGCACCAAAATTTTGCCTTTTTGCAGAAGCAAAGACAAAATAACAATTTCCGAAGGAGAAAGAACGGTTTTTGGTTGAAATGATTAGTTTTTATAGTATAATATTGTTTGAGCGATAATGGTTTCTTAATAATGATATCAATATATGGAAATATTGTAAAGGAGATTCTATGTTAGGACAAAATATCAAGAAAATGAGAAAAAAAAGAAAATTGACTCAAGATAAGCTTGCCAGGCTTGCAGATATTCCTTACACCACCCTGACAAAGATTGAAACAGGGGTAATTAAACGACCTTCAGTTCAGGTGGTAGCGAAGATAGCGAGAGCTTTAAATATAACTCTAGATGATTTAATAAAGAATTCTTATTTATAATGGAGGATATCGGTTATGGAAAGCAGAACAAAAACTATAAAGTTGTTTGTAGAGAGATTAAAAACAATAGAGCTGGATAGCTACTCTGACATAAAAGAAAAACTCATTGAATTAAGAGAATTGCTTGCGACCGCTACTCAATTTTTTATGGATTTCCGTCAAACAAAGACTTCAGTTCAAAACCATCTTCGGGATCTAAATCTTATAACAGATGCGCAATTTTTAAAAGAGCTAAATTATAGTAAGTCTGAGATTGATGAATTGCTGGGAAGCGAAGAAACCGAAGATTTTGATAGATTTTTTTCTTTTCGTATGGCGCTATTGAAATATGCTCTAAAGAAAACACGATTGTTCTCAAGGGAAAGGAAGAAAATCCTATCGGATATTAAATTATTAGAAAAATTGATAGAAAGCAAAGATAAACTTTTCAACATGGCTATCAATGGCATTAATATAGTAAATAAACATATTAAACTAATACGACTCAAGGATGGTGATATTTCAGTGCTTAGTGAGATTACCAATGCCCCTATTTTATTAAATAGAGATGAAAAATGTTACTTAATGTTAACTGGGATTGAATTATATGAAGATAGGGCTGTAAGAGATACAGTGGGTGGTTATGATGGATTTAGTTTTAGGGTTGCAAGAGGTGTTTCTTATAGAATAGGTGGCTTTAGTTCAAGGGGCGAATCTCATATGGAGAAGAGACTTATTGATAAAGGGATATTTTATGTTACTAATAAGCGATATATATTTGATGGGTCTGCTAAAAATATAGAGGGAGAGCTTAAAAAAGTGATTTCGGTTGAAGCGTACTCAGATGGTATAAAAATTAGCAGGGCAAATAAAAGAGATGAGGTTTTTGTGGGGATGATGGATGGAGAGTATATAGGTGCAGTTATATCATGTATGGTTAAAAATATGGATACCACACACACAAAAAGTTCAAAATCTATAGGCGGCAAGATGGAATCAAAAATAATACTTTGGCACGATGGCCTATCAGAACGAATTAAACTTTTGTTAGAACAAATAAGATATGAAGAGCGATTTCTTACCAAAGAAGAAAAACAAGAATTATTAGAAAGATGGCATGATGGAGTAGAATGTAGTAGGGATAGAATAGCTATGGCTAACGAACCAGATGTCGCTGGATTCGTTATAGGTTTGAAATATAGCGCTATTTGCGATGGTCGTTCGTGTGATTTTTGTAGATCCCATAATGGAGAAGTATTAAAAATTGGCGATCTTCGTATAAAAGAAAACACACCACCTATTCATTTAGGTTGTAGATGTATGTGGGTACCTGTTACGAAAATTGAAAGCGAAAAAGAAGAAATTAAATTTCATTGGAATGATATTAAAAAACCAGATTTTAGCTTGATTACATTCTGATAAAAAATGCCCAAATTTAAAATTTTCATCAGTTCAGTCCAAAAAGAATTAGAAACAGAGCGGTTAGCGATAGATGAATTAATTGTGGATAATCCTGTATTTTCCAGGTATTTTGAAACTATCCTTTTTGAAAAGATTCCTGCCATGGCAGTATCGTCTCAAAAGGCATATTTAGATTCCTTAAAGAAAAGCGATATTTATATAGGGATATTGGGTTTTCAATATGGGATAATAGGCAGAGATGGTTTTTCTGCAACAGAAAGGGAATACCGCTTAGCTGTTAAATATAAAAAGCCAGTCTTTTTCTTTATTAAGGGAAGGCAGGATGAAAAACGCGATAAAAAAGTTAAAAAGATAATAAGCGAGATAAAGGACGAAGAAAAAGGATTTGTTTATAAGGAAACAGAAATAGTTCACAGCTATCCTTGTTGCTGGAGATGTGGTGAAGAGTTGATATACAGAACAGGTGAAGAATGGTTTATCAAAAGTGATGAAATTAAGTCTAAGCTGATAATTGAG